>JAVHVB010000373.1:0-2791 GCA_032160775.1 Pseudonocardiales bacterium
GACCGATCCCCGCCGAACACGCCCGGCAACTGATCACCGAACCCGCCGACGACACGCCGATGTGGATCCGGCGGCTGTTCACCCGCCCGGACAACGCCACTACATCCGGATCCGCGACCAGCACTGCCGCACCAGCTGGTGCGAAGCACCCATCCGGCACAGCGACCACATCCAACCCCACCAACACGGCGGCCCGACCAGCATCACCAACGCCCGCGGCGGCTGCCAAACCTGCAACCACGCCAAACAAGCACCCGGCTGGCAGACCGTCGTCATCGACAACGACAACGGCACCCACCAAGTCGAAACCATCACCCCCACCGGCCACCACTACCGATCCCAAGCACCCGACCCACCCGGCGCGCTTCAGCCAGAACGACCGCCGCCGGAACTCCGCGACACCGCCTAGCGGCAGTTCCCGCGGACCGTGCGCGGACCGGATTTCAGTACTTGTTGATCACCGGGCGGCGGAACCTTGGTGGGCGGAACCTCGGTCGCGGGCGAGACGGTTACGGCGCTCCTCCTCACGCTTGGAGTACGCGGCTGCGCGGATCGCCTCGTCGGACTCCAGGCCGGACCCGAGGCCGCCGCCAACAGTCGCCGCCGACGCGACGAACCAGGCCAGCACGAACAGGTTGCCGTAGCCGAGCGAGGCGTGCAGGTAACCGCCCATCACGGCGGGGTCGAGGACGAACAGCGCCCAGGCCAGATTCACGACGAACAGCGCCAGGTAGCAGATGAGCACACCAGCGGTCAGGGTCACCAGCGTCGACGTGTTGTAGAGACGGGACCTCTGCCGAGCCTGGACGGAGTCGTTGTCCGGACGGTCCCATAGTCCGCCATCGATCACGAGCCACGCGACGGCGAGCGCGATGGAGACGATCGACGCGGTGATGAGACGCCATGGCGCCATCGAGTCGGCCAATAGCCAGACCGTGGAGTTGATGGTGGCGACCGCTCCGGTTGCCAGCGCCGCGACAAGCGCGGATTTGAGCCCCGGCACGAGCAGCCACGGACGGTTGGCCAACACCATGCCTAGGAGCAACCGCCAGTGGCCGCTGAGGCGGGGAAGCCGCACGCGGTGTTCGTCCTCCGAGCTGGGGTCGGCCATGCCGGCGACCAAGGAGCGCACTGCACGGCGAGCGCGGGCGTGCATCCGGACTCCGCCCAGCGCTGGCAGCGACAGCACCGCGCTTCGTCGCTCCGGATCGGTCTCGACCAGCAGATACCGGTCATCGTCATCGTCCCGAAGCGGAAGCTCGGTCAGGCCGACGACGACGTCCCATTCGTGCTCGCGAGCATGGTCGGCCAGCCGCGCCAACGCAGTGTCAACGTCCTCGCAACCGGTCGTGAACGACTCACTCACCACCTCGATATCCCAGACGTGACGGGCGCGGTCAGGCGGCGGATCGAGGTCGCGCAGTCGGCGTGCGATCGTGGTGGGCGAAGCCGGGTCGGCCACCAGGCCGACATGGATCGGCGTCATGCCAGCGGTTTACCCACGGCGTCGTGCGTCAGACGTGTGTCGGGCATGAATGAGCAGACAGTCCGCCCTCGAGTGGCGCGACAGGCCCGCATTACGAAGTGCTGACACGGCTGGACACGGGGCAGCGGCAGCCGGGAGATTGTCGCCATGCCGACGCCGCCCGCAAGCTACGCCGACCTGCGCGCCCTGTTCATCAACTGCACGCTGAAGCGTTCACCCGAGCCCAGCCACACCCAGGGTCTCGTCGACGCGAGCGCGCACATCATGCGGGAGAACGGTGTGCAGGTCGACATCGTCCGGGCCATCGATCACGAGATCGCAACCGGTGTCTGGCCGGACATGCGCGAGCACGGGTGGGCGACCGACGACTGGCCGGAGATCTTCGAGAAGGTGCTCGCCGCCGACATCCTCGTGCTGGCCGGACCCATCTGGCTCGGCGACAACAGCTCGATCATGAAGCAGGTGCACGAACGGCTCTACGGCGGCTCGCACCTGCTGAACGGCGTTGGCCAGTATCTGTACTACGGCCGCGTCGCGGGCTGCCTCATCACCGGCAACGAGGACGGCATCAAGCACTGCGCCCACAATGTGCTCTACACGCTGCAGCACATCGGCTACACGATCCCGCCGCAGGCCGACGCCGGGTGGATCGGCGAGGCAGGCCCCGGCCCGTCCTATCTCGACCCGGGTTCGGGTGGCCCGGACAACGACTTCACCAACCGCAACACAGCGTTCATGACCTGGAACCTCATGCACCTCGCCCGGATCCTGAAGGACGCCGGCGGCATCCCGGCCTACGGCAATCAGCGTTCCGAGTGGGACGCCGGCTGCCGGTTCGACTACGCGAATCCCGAGTACCGCTGAGCCGCAGTAGCGTGCGGGCATGCGCCTGAAGCTCGGCCGCCCCGACATCTCCCGCTACGCCGACCGGTTCGGCGTGCCGGCCGCGACCGACGGTTTGTCCGTCACCTTCCTCGGCGTGGCATCACTGCTGTTCGACGACGGCGCGAGCGCGGTGCTCACCGACGGCTTCTTCTCCCGGCCCTCGCTGCTGACCGTCGGGTTACGGCACATCGCGCCGGACGACGCGCGCATCGACAGCGTCCTGCGCCGGGCCGGCATCGACCAGCTCGACGCGGTGACGCCGGTGCACACGCACTTCGACCATGCGCTGGACTCCGCCGCGGTCGCTTCGCGCACCGGCGCGCGCCTGTTCGGCGGCGAGTCCGCCGTCAACATCGGCCGCGGCGGCGGCCTGCCCGAGGATCAGCTCGAGCGGGTCGAGTCCGGCCAACAGGTGAAATG
>JAVHVB010000374.1:0-4335 GCA_032160775.1 Pseudonocardiales bacterium
AGCCACCGGACGCGCCGCCGAGCGCCTTGCCGAGCGTGCCGGTGTTGACGTCCACCCGGTCCTGCACGCCGAACAGTTCCGGGGTGCCGGCACCGGCCGGGCCGACGAAGCCGACCGCGTGCGAGTCGTCGACCATCACCATCGCGTCGTACCGCTCGGCCAGCTCGCAGATCGCGTCGAGCGGCGCGAGGTAGCCGTCCATCGAGAACACGCCGTCGGTGGCGATCAGCCGCCGCCGGGCGCCGGCCGCCGTTTGCAGCTGCTGCTCGAGGTCTGCCATGTCGCGGTTCCTGTAGCGCAGGCGCTGCGCCTTGCACAATCGGACGCCGTCGATGATCGACGCGTGGTTGAGCTCATCGGAGATCACCGCGTCGCGTTCGTCGAGCAGCACCTCGAACAGCCCGCCGTTCGCGTCGAAGCAGGACGAGAACAGGATCGTCGCCTCGGTGCGCAGGAACTGCGAGAGCCGTTCCTCCAGCCGGACGTGCTGGGTCTGCGTGCCGCAGATGAACCGGACGCTGGCCATGCCGAAGCCCCAGTCGTCGAGCGCGGTGCGCGCGGCCGCGACCACCTCCGGGTGGTCGGCGAAGCCGAGGTAGTTGTTGGCGCAGAAGTTCAGCACGTCGCCGGAGGCAGCTGCGCCACCCGCGGCGATGTGTGCCGACTGCGGTGAACCGATCTGCCGCTCGTGTTTGTACAGCCCGGCCGCGCGGATCTCGTCGAGCGTCGCCTGCAGCTCTTCCCGAACTCCGGTGAAGACCACTCAGACCTCCGTCCAATCCAGCACGACCTTGCCGCACTCCCCGCCGCGGGCGATCGCGAACGCCTCGGCCCAGTCGGTTGCGGCGAGTCGGTGGGTGATCACCGCGGAGATGTCCAGACCCGAGCGGAGCATCGCGCTCATCGCGTACCAGGACTCGAACATCTCGCGGCCGTAGATGCCCTTGATAGTGATCATGTGGGTGATCACCTTGGCCCAGTCGATCTCGAACCCGCGGCTCGGCAGGCCGAGCATGGCCACCCGGCCGCCGTGGTTGAGGTTGGCCAGGATGTCCGGCAGCGCGGACGGATGCCCGCTCATCTCCAGCGCGACGTCGAACCCCTCGACCATGCCCAACCGCTTCTGCGCGGTGGCGATCGACTCGGCGGACACGTCGAGGGCGAGGTCGACGCCCATCGACCGCGCCAGCTCGAGCCGGTAGGGCGAGACCTCGGTGATGACGATGTACCGCGCGCCGACATGCCGGCAGATCTGCGCGGCGATCAGCCCGATCGGCCCGGCGCCGGTGATCAGCACGTCCTCTCCGACGAGCGGGAACGACAGCGCCGTGTGCACCGCATTGCCGAACGGGTCGAAGATCGCGCCCAGATCCGGGTCCACCATCGTGTGGTGCACCCACGCATTGGATTCCGGCAGCACGACGTACTCGGCGAACGCGCCGTCCCGATTGACGCCGATCGATAACGTCCGGATGCACAGGTGCCGGCGGCCGGCGCGGCAGTTGCGACAGGTACCGCAGACCACGTGCCCCTCGCCGCTGACCAGATCGCCGACGGCGACGTCCCGCACCTGCCCACCGATCTCGACCACCTCGCCGCAGAACTCGTGGCCCGGGATCAGCGGCGCGTCGACGGCGTTGGCCGCCCACGGGTCCCACGACTCGATATGCAGATCCGTCCCGCAGATGCCGGTGCGCAGCACGCGGACCTTGACCTCGTCCGGGCCGGGTGTCGGCTCGGGGCGGTCGACCAGCTCCAGCCCCGCAGCCGGTCGCGGTTTGTAGAGAGCCCACACCCTGACGACCCTATCCACGAGCGGGTGATCGGCCGCACCACATCGTTCAGCCGAACCACTTTGACCCTGGTTACTCGCCGAGGAGGGCGTCGACGAACTGTTCGGGGTCGAACGGGGCGAGGTCGTCAGCGCCCTCGCCCAGCCCGACCAGCTTGACCGGGACGCCGAGCTCGCGCTGCACGCTGATCACGATGCCGCCCTTGGCCGTGCCGTCCAGCTTGGTGAGCACGATGCCGGTGACGTCGACGACCTCGGTGAACACGCGCGCCTGGGTCAGCCCGTTCTGCCCGGTCGTCGCGTCGAGCACGAGCAGCGTCTCGTCCACCGGGCCGTGCTTCTCGATGACGCGCTTGACCTTGCCGAGCTCGTCCATCAATCCGACCTTCGTGTGCAATCGGCCTGCGGTGTCGATGAGCACGGTGTCGACGTGTCGCTCGGTGCCCTGCTTGACCGCGTCGAAGGCGACCGACGCGGGGTCGCCCCCCTCCGGACCGCGCACCGTCTCCGCGCCCACCCGTGACCCCCAGGTCGCGAGCTGCTCTGCCGCGGCGGCGCGGAAGGTGTCCGCGGCGCCCAGCAGCACCGAGCGGCCGTCCGCGACGAGCACCCGCGCGAGCTTGCCGCAGGTGGTGGTCTTGCCGGTGCCGTTGACCCCGACCACCATCACGACCGCGGGACGGTCGCCGGTCGGCGTGGAGTGCAGGGTGCGGTCGAGGTCCGGCTGCAGCGCGGCGACCAGTTCCTCGGCCAGCAGCGCGCGCAGCTCGCCTTGCGACCGGGTGCCGAGCACCTTGGTCCGGGTGCGCAGCCGCTCGACGATCTCGCCGGTAGCCCCGACGCCGACGTCGGCGGTCAGCAGCGCTTCCTCGACCTCTTCCCAGGCCTCGTCGTCCAGCTTGTCGCGGGACAGGACGGAGAGCAGCCCGCGACCGAGCGAGGACTGCGACCGGGCCAGCCGGGAGCGGAGCCGGAGCAGCCGCCCGGCAGTCGGCTCCGGGACCTCCAGGGTCGGCGTCGGCGGGGCGGCGGCCTCCGGGGGCGCCTCGGTGCCGATGGCCGGCGCAGCGGCTGGTGTCTCGAGAGTGGGCGCCGGTGACGGCGCGGGCGGCATCCGCCCCGCCCGCCGGCGCGGGACGACGAGTGCCGCCGCGACGATGATCGCGAGCACGACGACGGCGATTGCGATGTAGACGTAAACCACGCCTTCATCCAATCAGGCCGCGCGAGGTGCCGATGCTCAGTGGTTGAGCAGCAGTCCGCCCTGTTGCCACTGCGGCCACGAGATGTTCCAGTCGCCGAGGCCGTCGAACGCCCGCATCGGCTGGCCGCCGGTGTTGGCGTAGGTGACGACGTCGCCGATCTGCGCGAAGTTGTAGAACCACTTCGCCGCGTCCGGGAAGAGGTTGGTGCAGCCATGCGACGTGCTGCTCCTGCCGATGAGCCCGTTCCACGGCGCCGAGTGGACATACTCGCCCGACAACGTGATGCGCACCGACCAGGCGACGGGGGTGTCGGTGTACCCGTCCCCGCTCATGAGCACGGTGCCGTCCGGCCTGAGCTTGCCGGTGCCCGGGATGTTCTCGCCCTTCTGCATGACGACCTTCACCCCGGTGTAGGTCGGATGGTCCGCCTCGCCGAGCGATACCGGGATCGTCCGGACGAGCTTGTCGTCCGACATCACCCGCATCTTCTCTGCCTGACCGTTCACGACCGACACGTGCTTGGCGCCGATCGAGAAGTTCAGCGAGCTGAGCGCCCCGCTGTACACGAGGTTCTTGCCCGCGCTGAGCCCCTTGATCGGGAACTGCACCTGGATGTGCGAGTGACCCGGCCAGTACTGCGACATCCGGTAGTGGGCTTCGACGATGTTCGCGACGACCTCGTCGTGCGTGGGCTGTTCCCAGTACCACGCGCCGTCGGCGTCCCGGCCGTCGACGGTCACCGAGACGGCGTCGGTGAACGCGGTCGAGTCGGTCGGCGGCGGGCTGAAGAACAGGACGATCGGCATGCCGACGCCGTAGGTCGAACCGTCGCTCTGCATCGCGGACACGTGGACGATCTTCTTGGGAGCGCTCGACGTCGAGGTGTCGGTCGACGGTGCCGGCTCGGAGGTGCTCGGCGCGGCGGACGACGTGCTCGACGTCGCTGTCCCCGACGGCGTGACGGTGACGGTCCGCGGTGCAGCATTCCTCCCGCCGGACGTGCACGCGGCGAGCAGCAGCGCGGCCGTCAGGACGGCTGCGGTCGGCGCGCTGCGCCGTACCCTCCCTCGCACGCGATCAGGCCGTCGTGCTGACGAGGCCGCCCGTCAACCACTGGTCCCAGTCGATGTTCCAGTCGCCGTAGCCCGACCCGAGTTGCATCGCCGGGCCGTTCGCGTTCGGGTAGACGACCACGTCGCCGACCTCGAGGAAGTGGTAGAGCGTCTCGGCGTCGGCGTCGTGCATATTCGTGCAGCCGTTGGACGAGTCGATACCGTGGTCGATGTTGTAGGTGTTCCACGGCGCCGCGTGCAGGTACTCACCGTCGTAGGTCAGGCG
>JAVHVB010000375.1:0-5683 GCA_032160775.1 Pseudonocardiales bacterium
GACAGGTCTCCGGCGCGACCGAGCGGCACCCGTCCCGCCCCGGTGAGGGCGGCGATCGAGCTTGCTTCGTCGTCGTCGGCGTCGACGTGCAGTTCGACGAGGCCGTCCACCGCGTCCAGCTGCCGCAGGAGGTCGGGCCGCACGGCGTCGAGCAGCTCGGTGCGCACCGCGTCCTCGCCGGGCGCGACGGTACCCATCCGCATGGGCAGCACCGGCCCGCCGTCGAGCAGGCCGATCAGCACCTGAAGGTGAGTGCGCGCGTCCTCGTCCTCGATCGCGTAGTCGTCGGGCACCTCGCTCACCGCCGCGGCGACAGGCCCGGACTCGACCAGCCGCACCGGCGCCGGGGGGTCGCCCAAGCCGGTCCCGCCGGGCCGGCCACGACCAGACTTGGTGACCCCGTAGACGTACAACATCACTCGTCGTCGTCCTCGTCGCGGCGGCGGGCGGGGCGGCGTCCGCGCGGGGCCGCGCGACCGGCCGGCGCCTTGCGGCGCCGCGGGGCTTCGTCCTCGTCCTCCCCGTTGTCGTCGTCGTTTCCCCCGCGCAGCGATGAGGCGACCTCCTTGGCGCTCTGCTTGACGCCACTGAGCGCGCCCTTGGTCTTCTTCTCCGCGCCGCCCTCACGCAGCTTGTCGACCAGGCCGGGCAGGCCCTCGACCTGCTCCTGCGGTTGGAGATCCAGCCGGTTGGTCGCCTCGGCGAACCGGAGATAGGTGTCGACGCTGGCGATGACGACACGGGCGTCGAGGGTGAGGATCTCGATCCCGATCAAGGACAGCCGCACATAGGCGTCGATGACGATGCCCTTGTCGAGCACGATTTCGAGCACGTCGGCCAGCCCGCTCGGCCGTGGCGCCCGGTTCGCGGATTGCACTGCAACGGTCATCGGACATCCCTCTCGCTGTGTGGGTCTCTCGGTCGGGTGACTGCGCTGCGCAGCACGTCGAGTTCGTCCCTGACACGGAGCAGCGCCGTGCCGAGGCGCTCCACCTGCGCATCGGTCAGATCTCCGGCGTCCATGCGGCGGATCGCCTGGCGTTCCAGCAGCTCGCGCAGGAGTTCGGCGACCGCGAGCACGACTTGGGCGAAGCCGCAGGCCAGGTCGTCCTGATCCAGGTCGAACCGGACGGCCGGGGCGGTCACGACGCGCGCTCCGGTGCCGGCACACCGTGCACGCCGGCAAGCAGCAGCCGGAGGTCGAGGCGCACGAGGTCGATGCCCTCGAGCGCGAGCATCACCTCACCGGCCACGACCGCGCCGTCGGCGAGCACGGCGTCGAGCGCGTCGATCAGCCCGGTCAACGAAGCGGACGTCGGAGTGGGGCGGAGCTCAGTCACTGTCGACGCTCCCGAGCCGGACGTCGGCGAAGGAGTACGCGGGCCGCGGGCCGAGCAACCGGGCGGTGCACCTGAGCTGCCCGAGGCGCGTCAGGCCGTCGTCGGCGGCTGCGACGAAGGATTCCTGCACAGAGTTCGGCACGAGATAGGCGCGCGAGGCCGGGTGGTGGACGGTCAGCGCGCCGCGCACCGCGGTGGAGAAGAAGGACAACGCCTCATCGAGCGCATCGAGCGCATCACCCAAGCGGTGGTCGGCAGCGGACACACGCCGCCGCTCGTCGCGGCGGGCCCGCAGGTACGCGGCGCCGGATCCCGGACGGCCTTGCGCCGGCACGCGGCGATCCTCGTCCGCGCACGACGTCGGGTCGATGCGCAGCTGCCACTCCGAGCATCCGCGCACCCCGTCGAGCGCATCCGCAATGCAGGCGTGCGCGTCGGCGAGCAGCCCGGCGAGCAGGTCGCGGTCGGCCACGACGGTGCCCAGCCGCATCGGCAACACCGCACCTGCCCGGGCGAGCGCCGAGACCACGTCGTCGTGGTTTCGCGCCAGTTCGGCCAGCCGGGTGCCCTCGCGGACCTCGGGTTCGATGACGCGCAGGGCGTCCGGATCGATGTCCGCGTGCACCGCGGCGACCCGGCCGGCACCGGTGACGTCGAGGCCGGCGCCTCCGGCCGCGGCGGCGATCAACGCGGGATGGCTCGGCCGATCGACGATGCCGTAGACGTAGAGGCAGCGGCCCGACAGCGCCGCGGACGGCGAGCGGGGCTCGGCGGCGGCGCGCGTCGTCGTCATGATCCGGCCAACCGCTTCTCGAGCTCGGCGACCCGCTCGCGCAGGGCACGGGTTTCGTCCGCCGATTCCCGCGCCCCGGAGTTGTAGAACGGGTCCCCCGTCCACCAGTCGATGCCCATCTCCCGCGCGGTCTCGGCCGAGGCGATCAGTAAGCGGATACGTAGGGTCAGCAGCTCGATGTCGAGCACACTCACACCGACGTCGCCGACGACCACGACCCCCTTGTCGAGCACCCGCTCGAGCACGTCGGCGAGCGAGTCGCCGCCACCGGACGGGCGGGACACCGCGCCGCCGGCGATGTGGGTGACGGGGTGCGGCGGCTGGCTCATCGTTCGTACCTGCCCTCAGCGGCTGTCGGTCGAGGCTCGGGTGTAACGCCGGATGCGCTCGTAGCCGACCAGGCCTCCGCGCGGGTCGGTGTCGACGCGGTAGGTCGAGAGGATGCTCGTCGTGGACGGGATGCGTTCGACATCGACGACCTCGACGAGCACCGACCAGCCGTCCTCGGTCGAGCGGAGCCCGGACACCTGCTCGGGCGGCTTGCCGCTCAACTCGCTGAAGTCGGCGACCGCGCGGCGGACCACGTCCCCGAGCGGCTGCCCCGGAGCACTCGTACGGCGGCGCGCGCCGTTGTCGGTTGTCACGACGTCGTGACCTCTCTCGGCAGTGGACGAGCAACCCCGGCTGGCGCTCGTCCGCCACACCCAGCCGTACCCGGGCTCGTGTGACCACTAACACAGACCCCATGTTTGTGATAACGGGACGCGCTGTCTCACAAAAACCTGATCAGCGGCGGTTTCGCCCGGGTACAACGGCAGGCACATCACGACCGAAGGAGCGACGATGGCCAATGGCCGGGGCCCGGATCTCCACCAGCGCTACTACAGCTATCTGCTCGAGCAGGTGCGCGCGGACCATTACCCGAGTGCGCTGATGCTCGACCTGCTCGAGCACGGTGCGCACGACCAGACGGAGCGCGCCGAGTTGCTCGACATGCTCCTGGAGAAGGTGCAGCAGGACCGCTACCCCAGCCCGCCGATGCTTCGGCGGATCGCGCGGATAGCGGGCTGATCGCCGGACGGCGGACATTTCGGGCCGGAATCCGGGCCGAATGGGCCTTTCGACTACCTCTCCGGCCGCCGGCCAGCCGTCATCCTTTCAAGCGTGGTCAAGGTCGGTGAACTCGGTGCGGACGTCCTCGTGGAGAGCGTCGTGCGCCGGGTCGACGGCACCTCCGTGCACCGCTACCGACTGGTCGGCGGCCCGGACGACGGCCGCGAGTTCGCCACCCTCACCGAGGTGTACAACTACGCCCGCACGCACCCCATTTCGCGACCTGACGGTCCGCGGATCGGCTGACCGCCGATTGGCGGCCCCGTTTGTTGGGGAAGGTCACCGTGGAGGTGCGGGGTCACGTGAGCCCAATCGACGGCGTGCGGCAGCCCTGGCAGGGAGAATGTCAACAGCGACACTCGAGTTGCCGTGTGGCCCATCAGCTGCGCACGAGGCCCGGCGGTGGGTCATGCAGCAGCACCTCCGTTGGGCGTTCGCCGGTCGTGGCGGGTTGCCGCACGTGTTCGACGACCTCGTCCTGTGCGTCAGCGAGCTGGTGACCACCGCCGTCGAGGCGCGATCGAGCCGCATCTTGCTCACCCTGGACAGCACCGCCGACGCGGTGCGGCTGGCGATGACCGACGACTCCCCCGATTCCGCCGCCGCCGCCCAACTGCGCCGCGGCGCGAACGGTCACCGCACGCGCATCCTCGACGCGGTGGCGACCCGGTGGGGCGTCACCCAGGTCGCCGGCCGGGACGAGATCTGGATCGAGTTCGCGCTTTCCGGTCCGAACCCGCGCGCCCGCGGGCTGGCTACTCGCCGGTAGTGTCGCGCGCATGCGCGAAGAGGTGACGGTGTCGATGACCGCGAGCCCGGCGGCGGTGTGGGCGCTGGTCTCCGACGTCACCCGGATCGGCGAATTCAGCCCGGAGACGTTCGAAGCCGAGTGGCTCGGCCGATCGCGGGAGACCGGCCCCGCGGTCGGCGCCAAGTTCCGCGGCCACGTGAAGCGCAACGGGATCGGCCCGGTCTACTGGACCGTCTGCAAGGTGACCGAGTGCCGGCCGGAGCATGAGTTCGCGTTCGCCGTCATCGCCCGCGGCGCACGGGTGAGCACGTGGGGCTACCGCATCATCGCGACGGCGACCGGCTGCGACGTCACCGAGTACTTCCAGCTCAATCCGCTGCCGCTGCTGCGGCTCTACTGGGCAGTGCTGGGTCGCTGGCGCGGCAAGACGAACGTCGACGGCATGCGGCAGACGCTCGAACGGATCAAGGCGGTCGTGGAGGCTCAGCCCCTCGCGTCCTGACCCGGGGAGGGCACGATGGGCTACCTGGATCGGCTGATCAACGTCGTCGACCGGGTCGATGAGGCGGTCAGTGCGGCGCGCAAGGCACCCAAGGCGCAGAAGAAGCGCCGCTAGCTCGGGTAGATCCGGGTGGGCGTCACCAGTACCGCGGCCCGCCGATCGGTGCGCATGACCCGGTCGTACTCGTCCCAGTCGTCATGCGCTCCGCCGGCCGCCTCGAACACCTCGCGCAACAGCGTCCGCAGCTGCTCGGCGTCCACAGACGCGTGCGGATCGTCCGGACCGACGATCTCGGCGCGGCCTTCGACGGTGGACCACCGCCACCCCGCGACCGAGGTCACCGTGATCTGCGGCCGCGTCCGCATGTTGGCGAGCTTCACCCTGCCGTAGGTGACGAACGCCAGCACCGGTTCGCCGGACAACGGGCTGCCCAGCACGCCGGCGTTCACGAGCGACGACTGGATGGTGTTGTCGGCCCGCACGGTCGACACGACGGCAAGGAAGTTCACCTGCCGCGCAATGGCAACGAACGAGTCCAGCGATGTCATGTGCCGACAGTATCGATCTGCGACTCACCTTCCGGGCCTGAGACCCTTGATCAACAGGGCCGAATGCGCGCCATAGGGCCGCTTCGGCCCTGTTGATCAAGTAGCTTCGCGGGCGGGGTAGCTGCGGGTTGGGGCGGTGGATCAGCTGCGGCCGACGGCGCGGGCCAGTTCGGCCTTGTTCATCGACGAACGCCCCTGCACGTTCTTCTTCCTGGCCTCCTGGTAGAGCTGCTCCTTCGTGCGGCCCTGCGAGCCGGAGTGCGACCGCAGCCCGCCGCGCCGCCCCGACGAGATGTCGTTGGTCGACGTCCTGCTGCTTTGCTTCGCCTCGCCGCTACGCGCCCGCTCCTTGTTGACCGTGCGCGCCGCGATCTCCTCGGCGGTCGATTCAGTGCGGCCGCGCGAGCGCAGACCCTCCTTGATGTGCTCGTACTGCCGTTCGCGCTTCTTGCTCCACGCCTGCTGCGGCATCACCCACCCCTTTCCACACTTGCCGGGCTACCCGCGTGGCGGAGCCGGGCAAACCGGGGTGGGCCGGGCGCCCGGCGCGACTCAGTGCTGCGAGCCCTGAAAGGTGAAGGTGCACGCCGGCCGTTCAGTCGTCATCGTGCCGCCCACCTGAATGCCGTTCGCGGT
>JAVHVB010000376.1:0-14868 GCA_032160775.1 Pseudonocardiales bacterium
CCGGCCGGTCGACGCCAGGCCCGACCGCGTCGACCACCCCGACCACCTCGTGCCCGGGGGTCGTCGCTGCGCGCCGTGGCGGGAGATCGCCTTCGGCGAGATGCAGGTCGGTGCGGCACACCCCGCAGCAGCTCACCCGGATGCGCACCTGTCCCGCACCCGGTGTCGGTTCGTCGCGCTCGATCCGGCGCAGTGGCCGGCCCGCGATCGGTCCTGGTACCCCGACCACCCACGACCGCATGCGACCTACGCTAGCCAGCCGGATGATCCGCTGCGGTTTAGGCTCAAGGCATGCCAGACACGGGGCCCCGGCTGCGGTTCCCGGACATCCCGAAGCTGGAGCTGGACGAGCTGATCGACCAGCTCGTCGACCGCGCCCAGGACGTGAAGCGCACTCAGGGCAGACTTCGTGCGCTGCTTCGCGCGATCGAGACGGTGACCGGCGACCTCGCGCTCGAGGTCGTCCTGCGCAACGTGGTCGAGTCCGCGTGCGAGCTCGCGCACGCGCAGTACGGCGCCCTCGGCGTCATCGGACCGGATGGCGGCTTGGAGCAGTTCATCACCGTCGGCGTCGACGACGAGACGGCCGCGCAGATCGGCCCGCTGCCGCAGGGCAAGGGGCTGCTCGGCGCACTGATCAACGATCCGCGGCCGATCCGGCTCCAGCAGATGACCGACGACCCGAGATCGACCGGCTTCCCTCCGAACCACCCGCCGATGGAGTCCTTCCTCGGAGTGCCGATCCACGTGCGCGACGAGGTGTTCGGAAACCTCTATCTGGCCAACAGTGAGCGCGGGAAGTTCAACACCGACGATGAGGAACTCGTCGTCTCCCTGGCGATGGCGACCGGCACGGCGATCAGCAACGCGCGACTGCTGGAGGAGTCACGGCTGCAACAGCGGTGGCTCGAGGCTTCCGTCGAGATCGGCGCGCAGCTGCTCTCCGCGTCGGGGGAGGACCCGTTGCGGGTGGTCGCCCGACGCGCGATCGAGATCGCCGACGCGGACATCGTCAGCGTGGGGCTGCTGACCCCGGACGGCGAGGGCTTCGTCATCGAGGAAGCGGTCGGTGATCACGCTGAGGAACTCGTCGGCCGGCGCTTCCCGCTCGCCGGGCTGCTCGCCGGGATGGTCATGGACCAGGGCGAGCCGTTCCTGATGGCCTCCGGACCGACCGAGGACCTGCCACCGACGCATCTCGCCCTGGTCATGGAGGCAGGCCCCTTGATGGTCGTGCCGCTGCGCGGCACCGGTGTTTCGCGTGGCGTGCTCAGCCTCTGCCGCAGACGCGGCCGCCGGGCGTTCACCCCCCGCGACCTGGCGATGGCCAGCGGCTTCGCCGCGCACGCCAGCGTGGCGCTCGAACTGGCGGATTCGCGAGCCGCGGAGCAGAAACTCGTGCTGCTCGAGGACCGCGACCGGATCGCGATGGATCTGCACGACCATGTAATCCAGGAGCTGTTCGCGATCGGTCTGAACCTCGAGGCCACCGCGACGCAGTTGCCCGACGAGGAGATCGCGGATCGACTGCGGCAACGCGTCGACGACATCGACCGCACGATCCGCCGGATCCGGACGAGCATCTTCGAGCTGCGCGGGATGCTGGCCGGCGCCGGCGACGGGCTGCGGCAGAAGCTGCTCGAGGTCACCGCCGACCTCGCTCCGGCACTCGGTTTCGCGCCCTACGTCGCGTTCGCCGGCGTCCTGGACGTTCGGCTCGCGGACGACCTCGTCGACGACGTCGTCGCATGTGTCCGAGAGACGCTGACCAACGTGGCGAAGCACGCCCGGTCGAGCACAGCTGTCGTCGATGTGTCGCTGGTCGGCAACATCCTGACGGTGACCGTCACCGACGACGGCGTCGGGGCGCGCGGTTCGACCCGCAGCAGCGGGACGGCGAACCTGAGCGCGCGGGCCCAGCGGTGGGGCGGCTCGTTCGTCCTCGCGCCCGGACCGGTCGGCGGTAGCACGGCCACCTGGACCGTGCGCGTGCCATGACGTCGATCGGGCCGGAGAGCGAGGAGCTGCTCGACCCGGCGCGACCGCTGCTTCCCCGCCGCGTGCGCACCGCGGTACTCCTGCTCGCCGCGCTAGGGGTCGCGGCGGCGGTGACCGTCTTCGCCTGGCCCGACTCGCACCGCGACACCCCGGTGGCCGCGACGTCGGCGCTCGGCTCGACAACGTCGACGCCACCGATCCATCACCCGAAGCCGACGTCGCGACGATGGCCGACCGAGCCCGCGGCGTGCGGCAGTACCGCCGAGCTACCGCTCGTCAAGGGCGCCGTCCCGATCGGTCGCGGCACCGGCATCTCGGTGCTCGTCGGAGGCACCCGGCTGGCCCGGGTGGATTTCGACAGCGGCCGCGTCACGCCGATCCCGGGGGCGGGGGTGTCCTCCGACGAGTACGCGATCCGGTTCGTCGGCAGCCGGCCCGATTACGCGCTCGTCCTGAACTGCCGCGGTCCGGACGTGCACGGACCCCGGCTGCTGCGGCTCACCGCGTCCGGCTCGCTGCTTCCCGGCCCGCCGCGTCGGTTCGACGACGTGCTCGTCGACGGGGACACCAGCTGGGGCCTGCGGTGGGCAACGGCCGGTTCGAGCGGTGTGCTCGTCCCGCTCGACGGCGGTCCGCGGGTGTCGCTGCCCCGCGAGTTCAATCCCTGGTTCGCGACGCGCGGCGTGCTGATCGGCAACCTCGTCGGCGCGGACGGCGGGCCCGGACCGCTGGTGCTCGTGGACGCGGACACCGGCCGGATCCAGCTCAACCTCGGCGTCGGCGAGCCGCTCGCGGCGTCCGACGGGATCCTGGTCTGGACGACCGGCTGCGAGATCGGCGTGCCGACGCCGTGTCGCGTGCGGCAGCGGGATCTGACGACGGGACGGACCACCGACTACAGGTTGCCCCGCTCACCCGGCTTCAGTCCGACCGTCATCAGCCCGGACCACAAGCTGCTCGCCTGCACGCTCGAACGGCGGCAACTGGACCCGCGTTTCGTCAACGATCACCCGTTGCCGCCGGTTGACGTGGTCGTGCTGCACCTCGACACCGGCGCCCTCGACATCGTCCCGGGTGTCGAACTGCCCGCGAAGACGGCGCCCGCGTTCGGCTTCAGTGCTGATGGATGGCTCGTGATGGCACTCGACGCGGGCGGCCGCACGCGGCTGCTCGCCTGGCGGCACGGCATGCTGCACCCGTTCGAGGCGCCCGCAGTGCCCGGCCGGTCCTACGCGCCGCCGGCCCTGGCCGTGCTGCCGCGGTCGTAGCGCATCACTCGGCGGCACCGATCGTTGATCAGGACGGACCGGGTCGCCGACCCGGGCGGATCGAGGTGGACGCATGGTGAGCCTGCTCGCCGCAGTCCGCGTCGCCGCGCGCTGGCTGCAGATCGAGCCGGCCGAGGCCGGTGCCCGCGCCGAACAGCTGCCCGAGCTGGACGCGGTGTGCGTCCGCATGACCAGCGGCCGAGCGGTGCTGGTCGGCTGCGACCTACGTCCCCTCGTCGGCGAACCCGGGGTCGGACTGTCACAATTGCGCGCCGACTTCGCCGCGGGATGGCGTACCGACTACGCCGGCGTTCGGGTGGCCTGACGGCGCACCTCAGGTGCGCCGCGCGCCGGCCGATCACGTTTGTAGCCGCAGCGGTGAGGAGTACGCGTGCCATCGGACGCGGACCCGACGAAGCGCGCCGGCCGTGACCGGCGCGCCTCCGGCGCGCCCGACGAGCCGCACGGCGAGCGGTTCGCCGACGCGAGCCCGGCGGCGCGGGCGTTGGCGGTCGGCGCGGTGGTCGCGGCCGTCGGGCTTGCCGTCCCGCCGGGTCTGGGCTCCGGCTTGTCGATGGACCTGCCGCCGGTCTCGGTAGCCACGATCCTGGTCGGCGCCTCGATCGCGAACGTCGAGTTGGGCCGGTTCCTGGAAGGGCGGATCACTGTCGGGCAGCGCCCGCACAAGGCGCTGTCGCTGTGGGTGTTCGCCGCCGCGGTACTGCTCGCACCGGTGTGGCTGCTCGCTGTCGTCCCGCTGACCTACGCGCACGCCTACTGGCGGGGGGTACGTCCGCCGGGCTGGAAGTGGATCACGTCGGCATCGTTCGTCGTGCTGGCCGCGCTCGCCGCGCACCATGTGGTTCTTGCCCTCTCCGGCGACGAGGCGCTGACCGGCGCGGTGCGCGACCTGCTGGCCCTGCTGGCCGGCATCGCGGCCTTCCTGGTCGCCGAGGCGGTGTTGTTCCTCGCGATCGCGCAGGTCAACCGCGCGAGCCAGGAGGTCTGGCTGCGCGCCACCCTGGCCCGGCCGTCGTTCTATCTCACCGAGTTCGGCATGCTGTGCGTCGGCGCGCTGACCGCGGTGGTCTGGTACCGCCTGGAGTGGTACGTCGTGCTGCTGGCGCCGGCATACGCGCTGGTGCAGCAGGCCGCCCTGTTCGGCCCCTTGCGCCGTGAGGCGACCCGCGACGACAAGACCGGCCTGCTGCGCTTCGAGACGTGGCGGACGCGCAGCGTGCTGCTCGTCGACGACATGTCGCGAACCGGCCGGGACTGGGCCGTCGTGATGCTCGACCTCGATCACTTCGCGGCCTTCAACGAGGTGCACGGCCATCTCGCGGCCGACGAGGTGCTCGTGCAGGTCGCGCGGGCCCTCGAGGGCAACGTCCGCGCCGCCGACCTCATCTGCCGGTTCGGCGGCGAGGAGTTCGCCCTGTTGCTCGTCGACGCCGACGAGGCACGCGCCCGGCTCATCGCAGAGCGGCTGCGGGTCGCGATCGCCGAGCGCACCACGCCGTCGTTGACGGCCAGCGTCGGGGTCGCCGCCGCGTCCGCAGCGGCGGTGCAGGGCGTTCTCGGCGGGTACCTGGCCCATGCGCTCGTCGCCGCCGACCGGGCGCTGTACGACGCGAAGAACGCCGGCCGGAACCGGGTGATCGTCCACCTGGTGCCCGCGTGACCGCGCGGTCGGTGCGGACCCGGGTGGCCGCCGCGTTGATCGCCGCCTGGAGCGTGGCCGGGTCCGGGATCGTCGCCGCGGGATCCGCGCCGTCCGCGCCCTCGTCGCCCGCCCCGGCCGCGACTCCGGTGATCATGGTGCGCGGCTACGCCGGTTCGCCGGAGTGTCCGGGCACGGACGTGACGCACGCCTACTGGGGCGGGGCGGTGCTGAAGTTGGCCGACGCAGGGTGGCGCGGGCCGTTGCTGCCGGTGAGTTACTACGCCTGTGACGGCGACGGCGTCGACATCACCGGCTACGGGCGAAAGGCGCCCGCCGGCGCGACGGCGACGATCACGCCGGGCGCGCCGCGCGCGGGGTACACCTCGGACACCCCGCCACGCCGCATCGCGCACGACCTGGCGTGGTTCGTCTACGACGAGTTCGCCGCGACCGGAACGCCGGTCGATCTCGTCGGCTTCTCGATGGGTGGCCTGCTGATCCGCTACGCGCTGTACCGCGTCGGCGTCGGGGACCCGGCCTTCCCGCCCTTCCTGTACGTGCCGCGGGTCGTGACGGTTGCGACCCCGCACGCCGGCCTGCAACCGGGCACCGTGCGGTCGACCTGCGGCACGACGACGCAGTGCCGGGCGATGGCCGGTGGCTCGGCGTTCATGACGGATCTGGCCGCGCACGGGCGCCATCCGCAGGCACGCGGCGGCACGGCGTGGACCGTGGTGGGGTCGAGCCGCGGCTGCGACATCGTCCCGGGGTGGTCCGCCCTGGCCATGCGCGCGGCGACGCGGGTGCGTTACGTGCACCCCTGCTACGGGCACGGCGACTACCTCTGGGACTACACCGACGACCTCAACGCGACGATGCGGGTGCGCGCGCCGGGGGATTCGGCGGCCGTCGCGGTGCAGGACGCGCCGCACCTGCTGCTGTGGCTGACCCGCGTGCTGCGCCACTAGCGGCGCAGCGCCGTGCGACCCTGGGCGCGATGCGCTGGACCGCCCGGCTGACGCCGCTGACCTCGGCCCTGGCCGTGTCCGTCGTCCTGTGCGCGGTGTACCTGGCCTGGAGGCCGCTCTCGCCCGACCTCTCGGCGCAGCTCGCCCGCGCCGACCTCGTCGAGCGGGCCGGCAACATCAGCTGGTGGACCGGCTGGTTCGGCGGGCTGACCTTGCCGACCTACAGCCTGGTCACGCCGCAGCTGATGGCCTGGATCGGCGTTGCTGTCACCGGTGCGGTGGCCACCGTCGCCGGCTGCTGCGGAGCGGCGCTGCTGATGCGCGAGGCGCTGCGCCCGAAGGCAGGCGCGGTCGTGTTCAGTGTCTTCGGGGTCGCCGATCTGGTCGCCGGCCGGGTCACGTTCACGGTAGGCCTGGCGTTCGCGGTGTGGTCGCTGGTCGCGCTGCGCGAGCACTGGCGCGTGGCGAGCGCGGGGCTGGCCGTGCTGGCGTACTTCAGCAGCCCGCTCGCCGGGCTGTTCCTCGGCCTCGTCCTGCTCGCGGTCGTGGTCACCGACCGCCCGCGCCGCGCGTCGGCGGCCTGGGCAGCGGGGGTGCTGCTCGCCTGCGCGGTGGCGATGGCCGTGCTGTTCCCCGGCGCCGGCACGATGGGCTTCCGCGTCACCGACGCGATCCCGCCCGGCGCGGGGTTCCTGGCCGTCGCGATCGCGGCCAGGCAACGCGTCGTCCGGGTCGCCGCACTCCTTGCCCTCGCCGCGCTGCCTGCGTTCATGATCGTGCCCGGCGCGGTCGGGTCGAACATCGCGCGGCTGGCGTGGGTGTGCGCCGTCCCGGTCTTCGTCGGTTGTGCGACGCTGCGCCGGCGGTGGCTCGTGCTGCTCGCCGTGGCGCTGTCCGTCTGGCCGGTGAGCGACATCGTCCAGCAGGTTCGCTGGTTCCCCGGCCGGCCGGCGCACGCGGCGTACTACGAACCGTTGGCCCGCGAGCTACGCAGCGCGCAGGCCGCGGCCGGCCCGGCGGCTCGCGGCGAACGGCTGGAGTTGCTCGACCCGATCGACCACTCGGGCTCGTACTTCCTCGCCCGGTCGTTCGCGCTGGCCCGCGGGTGGGACCGGCAGGTCGACCGGGACGCCAACGCGATCTTCTACGACAGCGGGGCCTTGACGGCCGAGAGCTACGCCGGGTGGTTGCACGACCACGCGGTCGGTTGGGTGGCGGTGCCGGCCACGCGGCTCGACTACGGCAGCCGGACAGAGGCCGACCTCGTCCAATCGGGCGTACCGGCCCTCGAGCTGATCTGGACGTCGTCGGACTGGCGGCTGTACCGGGTGCGCGACGCGACGCCGCTCGCCACGGGCGCCCTGGTGAGCGCCGTCGGCGCGGGCAGCGTGACGCTGCACGCCGGAACCGCCGGGGTGGTGACGGTGCGGGTGCAGTGGACGCCGTATCTCCAGGTCGTGGACGCGGCCACCGGCGACGCGGCGCATGGCGCCTGCCTCGCGCAGGCGGGCCGCTGGGTCGAGCTGCACGTGCCGGCCGCGGGGGAGTACCGCCTGGTGAACCGGTTCGATCCGTTCGATCGGTTCGGCTCGGACGGCTGCTCGTAGTCGATCTGAAAATTGCACTTGCCGGTTTCGCACACGGGCCCTACGCTCCTCAGTATGCGGACATCGCGATTTTCAGTTCTGTTGGCAGCGACCGCCGGGCTGGTGCTCGCCACCGCCGGCGCGGCGACGGCCGATCCGCCGCAGTTCGCGCCGTACGTGTCGACGGCGATCCCGAACGGTCCTGGGCCGGGCCCGGCGCCGCGCGGCACGGTCAGCGCCGACTTCACCGGCGACGGCCGGGCCGACATAGTCACCATCAGCAACTTCACCCAGGGCAACCTGCTGCTCGCGCCGGGCCGCGGAGACGGCACGTTCGCGACGACGAGCCAAATTCCCGGGACGAGCCAGGTGCAGGGCATCGACACCGGCGACCTCGACGGTGACGGGCGCGCTGACGTCGTCGCCATGACGACATCGCAGGTGCTGATCGAGCTCGGCAACGGGCACGGCGGCTTCACCCTCGGCGGCAGCTACCCGCTGACCCTCGGCGGCCAGGTCGAGCCACGGGTCATGGACGTCACCGGCGACGGCAAGCCGGACATCGTCGCTCCGACGTTCACCGCGATCCAGTCGCTTGTGAACAACGGAAACGGCACCTTCAACGCCGGCCCGACCACGCAGCTTCCCGGCACCGGTGCGATCTCGGCGATCTCGCCGGCCACGCTGGACGGCGACGGGCGGGCCGACCTGCTCGCGGTCGACGGCTTCTCCGCAACCGGGTTCGCGCTGCGCGGCACCGGCACCGGCGCCTTCACGGTGAGCGGCCAGCTCTACCTCACCGGACTCGTCCCGGAGGATGTCGCGGCGATCGACCTCAACGGCGACGGTTATGACGATCTGGCGACCATCGGCTCCTTCAGCTTCACCCTCGCAACCGCGCTCACCGACGGGGCCGGCCGGTTCACCACCACGACCGCCGCTGTCACGCAGTTCTCCGGGCCGGGGCCGACGAGCCTGACCGCCGCCGACCTGAACCGGGACGGCCGCGCCGACCTCGCGGTGTCGTCGCTCGCAACACCCGCGCCGGCGATCAAGGTGCTGGCCGGCGACGGCACGATGTCGATGCACGTGCAGGGCGACTACCCGGTCGGCGTCCTGCCGCAGAACCCGGTTGTCGCCGACTTCACCGGCGACGGGAAGCCGGACATCGTCACCGCAGGCCCGGGATCGCTGTCGACCCTGCGCAACATCGGCGCCTGAGGGCAGCGAACCAGCGACGACGAGCGCGATGAGCCGAAGATGAGCACGATGAGCACGGGTGCCGAGGCGACGGGACGCTCCTACGCGGGGCGGTCGCCGGACGAGCGCGACGCGCAACGGCGCGCCCGGCTGCTCGCTGCCGCGCGGGAGATCATCGGGACGCAGGGCTACGCGGCGACGACGATTCCCGGCGTCTGCGCGGCGGCGAAGGTGTCGACCCGGCACTTCTACCGGCTGTACGGCACGAAGGAAGATCTGTTCGTCGATCTGTACGACCAGGTCACCGCCGAGTCGTACACCAGGGTGACCGCCTCGCTGACCGAGACCACCGGTCGGCACATCCGCGAGCGGATCCCGGCCGCGATGCTCGCCTACCTCAAGCCGATGGTCGAGGACGCCCGCGTCGCGCGGATCGCGTTCGTCGAGATCATGGGCGCCAGCCCGCGGATAGAGCAGCTGCGCCTGGACTACCGCGAGACGCTGATCGGGCTCGTCCGCCACGAGGGTCAGGAGGCGGTCGCGCGCGGCGAGATCGCCGACCGCGATTGGCGCTTCGCCTCGCTCGCGCTGGTCGGCGCGGCCACCGCGATCGTCTACGACTGGATGCTGCGCACCGAACGGCCCGAGGTCGACGAGCTCGAAGCGGCCATGGCCGAGCTCGCGCTCACCCTGCTCACCCGCTGAAAGATCGAGGTTGCCCGCATGAAGCGCCTGCTCGCCGTCGTCTCGTCCGCCCTGCTTCTGCTGCTGCTGTCCGCGGGCCGCGCCGGCTCGAGCCCCGGCTACCCGGTGCCCGAGCAGGACCCGTTCTACGCAGTGCCGGGCGACGTCGCGAGCTACGCCGACGGGGCGGTGCTCGACAGCCGCGCGATCAGCGCGAGCGCGTTCGGGTTCCCGCTGCCGGTCACCGCCTGGCAGATCAAGTACCGGACGGAGGACGAGCGTGGTGCCGCGAGCGCGACGGTGACGACCGTCCTCGTCCCGAAGGCTGCCTGGACCAAGCCAGGCCCGCGCCCGCTGGTGTCGTACCAGACAGCCGAGGACGGCGTCGACGGTCACTGTGCGCCGTCGTACGCGCTGCGGGCCGGGTTGCGGGCCGGCTTCACGAACTCGGCGTCGGAGATCCCGCTGGCGGCGCAGGCGCTGCTGCGCGGCTGGGCCGTCGCGATGCCCGACTACGAGGGGCTGCGATCGGAGTTCCTCGTCGCCGGGGTGGAGGCGCGCGGCGTGCTGGACGGCATACGCGCAGTCAAGCGCTTCGCGCCCGCGGGTGTCGCCGTGAACGCACCCGTCGGCCTGTGGGGCTACTCGGGTGGCAGCCTGGCGTCGGTCACCGCCGCCCAACTCCAGCCGTCCTACGCACCGGATGTGCAGCTGGCCGGGGTCGCCCTGGGCGGACTCGTCGCAGACATCCGGACGACCATCGACAAGTTCAGCGGCAGCTTCGCCGGCGGCGCCATCCCGATGGGCATCAACGGCTTCCTGCGCCACTACCCGGAGCTGCACCTCGAGCAGTACCTCACGGCGTCCGCGCTGAAGAAGGTCGCGCAGACCGCCGGCGACTGCATCTACGAGTCGGGCGCCCGATACCCGTTCCTCAGGCTGTCGCAACTCGAGGCGACGCCGGCCGCGCTCAGCCTGCCGCCGGTGGCCGGGATGCTGCGCGCGAACAGCCCGCTCTACCGGCCGGGTGTCCCGCAGGCGCCGATCTACCACTACCACGCGCGGCTGGACGAGTTCGCGCCGTTGGGGCCGGCCCGCGCCCTCATGCAGCGGTTCTGCGCCGCCGGGGCTGTGGTGCAGAGCGTCGTGAAGCCGCTGGGCGAGCACCTGTCCGAGATCGCGCTCGGCGCGCCCGGTGCGCTGGCCTTCCTCGCCAAGCGATTCGCCGGTCAGCCGCCCGTCGACACCTGCTGATCGCTTTGCCAATTACTACACTGGTGTATATTCACGCCCAACGGCTTCGATCGAGGAGGCACGGGTGGCTGGACGGATCAGGCAACGGGACCGGTTCGAGCCGCGCGCCGACTACGGGTTCTTCGGCCCCGATTCGGTGGCCTGGCGGCTGTGGAGCTATCCGACGTCGTTGACGGTGGGCTTCCAGCGCTCGGTGGTGATCGAGGAGCTGGATCCGGCGCTCAACGCCGCGGTCGAGGCGACCAAGGCGATCCGCTACCGGCCGCGCACGCGCTACGAGCGCACCATCGTCTACTTCGCGCTGGCCGCCTTCGGCGACAGCCAGTCGGCCGTCCGGGCGGCGGACGTCCTCGTGAAGGTGCACTCCAAAGGCGTCGGCACCGACCCGGTCACCGGCATCAGCTACGACGCGAACGACCCGCAGTCGCAGCTGTGGATCCTGCTCACCGCGTGGCACTCGATCCTCTACGCCTACGAGAAGTACGGGCCGGGCCGGCTGCCCGAGCAGGACGAGACGGAGTACTGGAACGCTTGCGCCGTGGCCGCCGAACTGCAGACCTGCGACCCGGCCGACGTGCCGCGCACGCGCGACGGGATCCGCGAGTACTTCGAGGCGATGCGCCCGCAGCTGCTCGGCTCGGACGTCGCCCAGTCGACGATGGACCACCTGCTGCACGCCGAGGTGATGTTCCCGCCGCTGCCGCGCGCGCTTCGCCCGGCCGGGTGGGTGGTCTCCCGTGTGCTGCGCGCCGCGACGATTGCCACGATGCCGCATTGGATGCGCGAGATGTCCGGGCTGCGGCAGTGGCGGACGACCGACGCGCTGGTCGTCCCGGTCATGTGGACCGCAATGCGCGCGGCGAAGCTCAGCCGGTTCGCGCAGCTGCAGATCCTGCGCGCCATCGCGCCGGGCGTGCTGCCGATCGCCGGCCCGGTTTTGTACGGGGTGCCGCCGCTCCGGCCGGAGGTCGTCGGCCCGGCAGCGGCGCGCGAGATCGGCGGCTACACAGCCCCGGCGCAGGCCCACCCGCAGTGGCGGGCCCGCCAACGCGAGCTCGTGTTCGGCGAGGGGCAGGTGCCCAGCGACGAGGGGATCTACGAATCCGAGGCCGTCCTCGGCCCGATCGCATGAGTCGGGCGGCGGCCGCGAAACCGGCGCACCCGCGCACCCGCCGGCCGTACACGCCGCGGATGCCGCTGCCCATGCGCCGCCAGCAGATCCTCGACGCCGCGCTCACCATCATCGTGCGCGACGGCTACCGCGCGGTCTCGATCGATGCGATCGCCCGCGAGCTCGACGTCACCCGCCCGGTCATCTACAACGCCTTCGCCGGGCTGGACCAGCTGCTGCACACCCTGCTCGACCGCCAGGCGCAGCGTGCGATGGCCCAGCTCGGCGAGCGGCTCACCGGCTCTGTTCCGCTTCCGCCGCGCACTTCGGCCGACCTGCACGACCTGGTCGCCGACCTGGCCACCATGGTCACCGAGGATCCGGTGACCTGGGGGCCGATCCTGCTCGCGTCGCTGGACACGCCGCAGGCGGTGCGCGACCGGATCGAGCGCGAACGGGAGAACGCCCGCCTTCAGTTCAGGGCGATCCTGGATGTCGCGCTCGCCGCGCGTGGCGCCACCGGGACGGACGCGGACATGCTCGCCCACGCGTTGCTGGCGCTCGCGATGCACTTCGGCCGGCTGCTCGTCGAGGGCGCGCCGGGCATTACCCCCGAGCGGATCGCCGCGACCCTGACCGCGCTCGTCCCGGCCTGATCAGTCCTGCGGCGCGAGTTGCGCCCGCATGGCCTCGGCCAGCGCAAGCAGTCCGGACATCGGCCGCACCATCACCATCAGCTCGGTGATCGATCCGTCCTCGGCGGTGCGGAAGAAGTCGCAGCCCTCGACCTGCTTCTCGCCGACCCGGGCGTGGAAGACGAGCGCGTGATTGCTCACCTCGCCGATCTCGCGGACGTAGCGAAAGTCTTCGAAGACGCGGAACACGGCGCGCAGCAGCAGCCCGGCCGCCTCCCGTCCGCGGTAGGGGGCGTGCGTCACCGGGCTGCGGAATTCGACGTCCTCGGCCAGCAGGCCGATGGCGGCGTCGATGTCACGGGCCTCGATGGCTGCGCGGAACGGGTGCATGGCGACAATGTTGCACATGGCCGATGCGGACGACGTTCGTCGGATCGCGTTGGGCCTGCCGCACGTCGAGGAGATCGACAGTGAGGGCTTCGACTTCCGGGTCGCCGGCAAGGGTTTCGTCTGGTCCTATCCGGAGCGGCTGCCGGGCAGGCCGCGCGCGATCCGCACCGACGTCGCCGTCCTCTTCGTCGGGGACGAGGCAGAGAAGCAGGCACTGTTGCTCGGTGAGCCGGACGCCTTCTTCACGACGCGGGGGTACGACGGCTGGCCGCTGGTGATGCTGCGGCTGGCCGCGGTCGATGTGGATCGGCTGGCCGAACTGGTTCTCGACTCCTGGCGGATGCGAGCTCCCGCCGACATCGCCGAGATCGGCTGACGCCCGCAGGGTCGCGCGCTCACGGGCCGGCGACGGCCGCGATCGCGGGCGCTGCCTGGACCAGGCCGGAACCGGTGGCGGCCGAGGTCCAGCACACGGTGGCCGGCGCGAGGTCGGCGAGCGGGTCGAGGACATCGGCGCGGCACCCTGCCGGTATCGGCAGCGCGCTGGATTGGAGGGCCTGCTCGGCCTCGGCGGCGGTGAGCGTCGGCCTGGCCTGCGCCATGAGTGCGACCAAGCCGGCGACGTGCGGCGACGAGTGCGACGTGCCGTAGCGAAAGCCGAAGCCGTACTCGGCGGTGCTGTGTACCTTCGGGCCGAGGATCCAGGACCCGGGCGCGAGCACGTCCAAGTCCTGGCCGCCGCGGTCGCGGCTGGAGTAGTCGCCGACGTAGACGTCATCGACCGACGCTGGGTCGGGAACGTCCTCGGCGTACCACCAATCACCGATGTCCGAAGTCGCTCCCATGCGCCACTGACCGATCCAGCCGACCGCGCCGACCGAGATGACCTCGGGGTATGCGGCCGGGTAACCCACGCCGACGTCGCCGACGTTGCCCGCGGACGCGACCACGATGACGCCGGCACTGATCGCATCCTGGATCGCCGCGTGCTCCAGCGGGTCGGCCGATACAGAGCTAACGCTCATGTTGATCACGACGGGATGCCCGGCGAGCTTCCCGCGCTTCAGGCTCGTCACGTATTCGATGCCACGGGTCAGCACCGAACGCCACGCCCGATGACCGCTCTGCAGCGCCACCTTTACCGGGATCATCGTGGCGTCGGGGGCGACCGCGTTGAACGGCCCGACCTGGTCGTGGAACCCGATGACGATGCTGCTCACGAAGATGCCGTGGCCGTAGGTGTCCCGCTCCCACTTGCCCGGCAGCTCGACGACCTGGCCGCCGCCGTTGCCGCCGCCGCCGAACGCGATCGCGTCCTCCGTGTCGACCTGGCTTTCCGGCAGGTAGGAACGCCACGTCGGGATCAGCCCGGTGTCCAGGACGGCCACATAGGTGCCACGACCTGTCTCGGCGATCTGCCGGGTCGGGCCGGGACCGCTGGTGATGCCGATCATGTCCAGGTTCCACATGCTGTCGCCGCCGGCGTAGCTGTTCGGGCCGGCGAGCGCATCCGGTTCGGCGAAAGTCGCCTCGCTGTCCTCAGCGGCGGCGGCGACGAACGGCAGCGCAGAAATCGCGGCCAGGCTGGAGCGGTGGGCGGACATGGTCAACCCATTGATCCTCGGCATCGTCTGGCCGATCGAGCCGAAGCCGGCGAGCTGCGCCTGTTGCGCTGGGGTCAGCGGTGCACGGGTCACCAGGTTGACGCCGACCTGCGGGTCGGCGGCTTTCGGACTCGCGCCGGCTGGAGGCAGCGCGATCCCCATGGCGACGAGGGCCGCCGCGGCGACCGCTCCGATGGGCCGGAACCTGTTCATGACGTCCACCTCTCTCGGCAGACTCCGTCCGCCGGACCTCGGTGCGACGGTATGGAAGCCGGCGTGGCCTGACATCCGTGGAACCGCCCATATTTGGCATCCCACGGACGACGTGGAGCGGATGGCCGCGGACTCGGCAGGACCGCCCGTTCGTGACGACATACGATGCCGCGATGACGGCCGAGCTCATCGTTGAGCGCACGGCACACCTCGAAACTCTGGGAGAGGCCCTCGCCTGTGCGGAACGCCGTCGCGGTCGGTGCATCCTCCTGGCCGGTGAGGCGGGTTCCGGAA
>JAVHVB010000377.1:0-4793 GCA_032160775.1 Pseudonocardiales bacterium
GACGCCGGCCTGCGCGATCACCTGGCTCACGCTCGTCCCGTCGAAACCGTGCTCGGCGAAGAGATCAACCGCTGCGTCGAGCACCCGGGTGCGGGCGTCAGGCGTGCTCATGCCGCTTCAGTTCGTCCCGGGCGACCGAGCGCAGGTGCACCTCGTCCGGGCCGTCGGCGAGGTGCAGGGTGCGCAGCTGTGCCCACGCCTCGGCGAGCGGGACGTCGGACGACACGCCCGCGGCGCCGTGCACCTGGATGGCCCGGTCGAGCACGTAGGAGGCCGCGCGCGGCGCGGCGACCTTGATGGCGGCGATCTCCGTGCGCGCCTGGCGGGCGCCGACCGTGTCGATCAACCAGGCGGCCTTGAGCACGAGCAGCCGGGCCTGCTCGATCGCGAGCCGCGACTCGGCGATCCAGTTCTGCACCACGCCGTGCTTGGCGATCGGCTGACCGAACGTCGTGCGCGCACCGGCCCGGACGCACATCAGCTCGAGTGCGCGCTCGGCCATGCCCAGCGACCGCATGCAGTGGTGGATCCGCCCCGGCCCGAGCCGCGCCTGGGCCATCATGAATCCGCCGCCCTGCGGGCCGAGCAGGTTCTCGCGGGGGACCCGCACCTGGTCGTAGTGAATGACCCCGTGCCCGCCGTGCGGGCCGTCGTCATAGCCGAACACGGTGGTGGACCTCTCGATCGTCACCCCAGCTGTGTCGAGCGGCACCAGGATCATCGAGTGCCGCTGGTAGCGGCCTGCCTCCGGATCGCTGACGCCCATGACGATGGCGACCTTGCACTCCGGGCGCAGCGCACCCGTCGACCACCACTTCACGCCGTTCACCACGTAGGCGTCGCCGTCCGGGGTGATCGTCGCGGCGATGTTCGTCGCGTCCGACGACGCCACCGCCGGTTCGGTCATCGAGAAGCAGGAGCGGATCTCGCCGGCCAGTAGCGGCTCCAGCCATCGGGTCCGCTGCTCGTCCGAGGCGAACATCGCGAGCAGCTCCATATTGCCGGTGTCCGGCGCGGAGCAGTTCATCGCCTCCGGCGCGATGGCCGCCGACCGCCCGGACAATTCGGCGATCGGGGCGTAGTCGAGCACCGACAGCCCCGCGCCGTGCTCCGCGCCGGGCAGGAAGAGGTTCCACAGACCAACGCTTCGCGCCTGTTGCTTGAGGCCGCCGAGCACCTCGGGTGTGCGGAACGGCGTGCCGGCAGCGCGGTTGGCCGCCGCCTGCTCGTGAAACGTGTGCTCGGCCGGGTAGATGTGCTCGGCGAGGAACGTCTGAACCTGTTCTTGAAGCTCAATCGATCGGTCGCTGTGCCGGAAGTCCACGAAAATCGTCTCCTGTCGGTCGGCTCAGGTGGTCAGGGCCTGCTGGGCAGCCGCCAGCAGCAAGGGCACCGCGGCGCCGAAATGGTCGAAGCCGGCGCCGACGGTCTTGCCGGCCAGGAACCGGTGGTGGATCCCCTCGGCAACGACGGCGAGCTTGAAGTAGCCGAAGCCGACGTACCAGTTCAGCCGGGACAGATCCCGCGGCGAACGCGCGGCGTAGCGGGCCACCATCTGGGCCGCGGTCAGGAAGCCGCGTTCGGGCAGCATCTGCGGCATGATCGTGTCGCCCTGCTGGGCGAGGTCCTGGTAGACGACGAGCAGGCCGAGGTCGGTGAGCGGATCGCCGAGGGTGGCCATCTCCCAGTCGACGACGGCCGCGATCCTTCCAATGACGAGGTGCTCGGGTCGCGAGCTCCCGTCGGCGGCGCCGAACATGACGTTGGTGAGCCGGTAGTCGCCGTGCACGATGGCCGGCGCCGACTGCTCGGGCAGCGCCGCGGTGAGCCGCTCCACGGTCTGCCCGACAGCGTCCAGCGGCCGGGTCTCCGAGGCGTGCCACTGCTGATGCCAGCGGCGCACCTGGCGGGCGAGGAAACCTTCCGGCTTGCCGAAGTCGGCCAGCCCTACCGCGGCCGGATCGACCTCGTGCAGATCCACCAGGGTGTCCATCAGCAATTCGCAGGACCGGGTCGCGGCTGCGGGGTCGAGGTCGCGCAGCAGATCGGGTTTGTCGAGCACGACGCCGTCGACGAAGCCCATCAGGTAGAACTGCGCACCGAGGACGTCCGCATCGGTGCACAGGGCGATCGCCGGGGCGACCGGCACGGCCGTGTCGGCGAGCGCGCTGATGACCCGAAACTCGCGGACCATGTCGTGCGCGGTCGGCAGTACGTGCGCGAGCGGCGGCCGGCGCAGCGCCCAGGTCGTGGTGCCGTCGGTGACCCGGTAGGTGAGGTTGGACTTGCCGCCGGCGATCACCTCGCCGCTCAGCTCGCCCGCGCGCAGCCCCGGGTGTTCGGCGTCCAGCCAGGAAGCGAGCGCGCCAAGGTCCACGCCGGGCAGATCAGCCATGGCCGCACGCTACCGACCGACCGGTCGGTCTGGCAAGAGCGCGCTATGCCGGTACCGGCGTCTCGGGCTCCTCCATGACGAGCGACTGACCCCGCGGCGGCTCGTCGTGCGGGTAGGACGGCTCGACCCGCAGGATCTTCGCCGCCCACGCCGGCAGGTACCAGTTCCACTTGCCGAACAGCGATACCAGCGCCGGGACCAGCAGCGCCCGGACGATCGTCGCGTCCAGCAGGATGCCGATACCGAGACCGGTCGCCATCGTCTTCAGGTCCGTGCCCGGACCGGTGGCCAGGGCGGTGAAGGCGAGGAACAGGATCAGCGCGGCGCACGTGACCAGCCGCCCGGTACGCCCGATGCCCTCGATCACGGCGGCGTCGGTCGAGCGGGCGCCGTCGTACTCCTCCCGGATCCGGCTCAGGATGAACACCTCGTAGTCCATCGACAGTCCGAACAGGAAGGCGAACACCATCAGTGGGATCCAGAACGTCACAGCACCGGTGGCAGCGATGTTGAAGATCGCCTTCGAACCGTGGCCCTCCTGCCAGAAGAAGACCATCGCGCCGAATGTCGCGCCGAGGGACAGCAGGTTGAGAATGATCGCCTTCAGCGGCAGCAGCAGCGAGCGGAACGCGCGCACCAACAGCAGGTAGGTGAGCAGCGCGATGATCGCGAGCATCAGCGGGAAGTTGCCGTATACGGCGTGCAGGAAGTCGATCTGCGCCGCGCCCAACCCGGTCGAGCCGGTCACGCCTTGCTCGCCGTCGAGCACGTGCTGGACGTCGCGCACTACCTGGATGCTCTTCGAGTTGACTGTCTCGTTCTCCGGAATGGCGACGAGGACCGTCTGATCGCTGCCGGGCGGGGTGCTCGCCGGATCCTTCGAGTACAAGACCGTACGAATGCCGTCGACAGCCTCGACGTCCTTGATGACCTTCGGGGCCGCGCTCTTGTCGACGAGCATCTCGATCGGCGTGAGCGACCCGTTCGCAACGCCGCCCTTTTCGAGGGTCTGCAGCGCCTCGTAGGCCTGGCCGGAGTGCGCAAGCGAGGCAGAGGACGCCTGGCCGATCTTGACGCCGAAGAACACCGCGATCAGCACGCCCAGCATCGCGAGTGCGGCGACCGCGGAGGCGACGCGGTACTTCACGACGCCGCGGGCCCACCCGCTCCAGAACTTGCTTGCCCGGGTCTCGTGCCGGATCTTCGGCCAGTCGATGCGCGGACCGATGCCGCCGAGGATCGCCGGGGTGAACGACAACGTGGTCAACACGCTCGCCACCGGGATCAGCGCGCCGCCGTAGCCCATGCTGCGCATGAACGGCACCGGCAGCACGATGAGCGCGAGCAGGCCGATTGCCACCGTCACGCCGCTGAACACCACCGCGCGGCCGGCCGTCTGCATCGCCACGACCACGGCCTCGTGGTTGTCCCTGCCGTGGTCTCTCTCTTCTCGCCATCGGGTGACGAACAGCAGCGAGTAGTCGATGGCCACACCGAGGCCGATCAGCGCCACGAGGAACTCGACGATGAACGACACATCGGTTGCGTAGGTGATCGGCAGCAGCATGATGAACGTCGCGAGGATCGACGCGGCGGCCACGATGAGCGGCAGGAACGCCAGGAACGACCCGAACACGAACAGCAGGACAGCCAGCGCGCCGACGCCGCCGAGCAGCACCTCGCCGAGCACGCCCGGGCCGCTGCTGCTGTCGCCCGAGGCGAGCACGTCCTCGCCGGTGACGCCGATGGTTGTGCCGCGGACGCCGTCGCTCTTCAGCGACCCGCCGACGACCTTCTTGATCGGGTCGGTGAGCAGCTTTTGGCTCGGCGACTGATCGAAGCGGTAGAACACCAACGCGTAGGCGGTTTTCCCGTCGTCTGTGGTGAACGTGTCAGGTTCGTTGGTGGTCTTCGCGTCGAGCACCCGCGCCCGCTGCTGGGCGGGCACAGCGAGCGCGTCGCGCTTCGCCAGCGCGCCGAACGCCTTGTCGATCGCGGTTGCGTTGGCCGGATCGGTCACCTTGCCCTGCGGCACCGTGACGGTCACGATGTAGGGGCTGGTGAACCCGCCGTTGTCGACGAGTTCCTGAATCTTCTGCGCAGTCTCCGTGCCCGGCTGGCCGGGGAGCGAGAAGTCGATGGTGAGTCGGTCGTTCACCTTCGACGACAGTGCCCCGCCGATCACGATCACCAGCAACCAGAACCCGATCACCCACCGGCGATGCCGTAGGACGAACTCGGCCCAACCCCGCACAATGCCTCCACTTGCCTGAACTGACTGATTTGCTTGAAGACTGAAGGAACGCAACCGTTCACTCCGACCGCGCAGAGTCTAGGGGCACGAGCCGACACCGTGCCGCGAATTATCGGCGGCGCGCGGACGTGGCCGGACCGCTAA
>JAVHVB010000378.1:0-2631 GCA_032160775.1 Pseudonocardiales bacterium
ATCCCCAGCCCGAAGCCGGACCGGAACCTGCGCCGCGGTTCACGTCCGTCCCGGTGGCGACGCGGCGGGTTTCCCGGGCGCCCAGCACGGTGTACCCGGCCGGGACCGAGCCGTCCTGGCAGGACAAGCTGGTCGACCGGGTCGCGGACGTCGCCGTGGTCGCCATGCCGATCCCGCTCCGGGTGCTCGACGTCGGCTGCGGTGACGCGCGCCTGCTCACCGAACTCATCCTGCGAGTGCCCAACGCCGAGCTCTATCTCGGTGTCGATCCGCGCCCGGACGCGGTACCGGGGTACGTCCGCGCGGCCGAACCGCGGCTCAGCGTCATCCAGGCGACAGCCGAGGCGCTGCCGCTGCGGGACGCGTCGTTCGACCTCGTGCTCACCAGCCTGTCGCTCTCCCTGTGGGTGGACCAGCAGGCGGGCGCGGCCGAGCTCGCCCGAGTGGTGTCCGACAACGGCAAGGTGGTCGTCGTGGAGACCAGGAAGCCGCAGCTGAGCGGGCGCAACCGGGTGCACGGCGTGAAGGAGATCAGCAAACTGCTCGAGGCGGCCGGGCTCACCGTCGAACGCGTCGAAACCGTGCACCGGTCAGCGACGCAGGTTTCCATGGCACACGCTTTCATCGCCTCCCCGTAGAGTCTCGCCGAAGCGCTGCCGAAACGAACTGCGAGGTAACCGTGGACTGGACGCTGGCTGCTGCCGCGCTCGGCATCGGCATCATCGTCGGGCTGACGGGCATGGGCGGCGGCGCGCTCATGACGCCGGTGCTCGTGCTGTTCTTCAACGTGACGCCGCTCGCCGCGGTGTCCAGCGACCTCGTCTCGGCGGCGGTGATGAAGCCGGTCGGCGGCTTCGTCCATCTGCGCAAGGGCACCGTCCGGCTGGACCTGGTGAAGTGGCTCTGTATCGGCTCGATCCCGTCTGCGTTCTGCGGAGTGCTGATAGCCAGGGCGCTGGGGGACAGCGACACGGTGGACGCCGCGATCAAGAAGGCGCTCGGCGTCGCGCTCATCCTGGCCGCGTCCGGACTGTTCTTCCGCGCCTACCTGCGGCTGGCCGAGCGGGCCCGGCGTGGTGACGCGTCACGCGATCCCGACCCGACGGGGCCGCCGGCGAACATCACCATTCGGCGGGTGCCGACGATCATCGTCGGCATCGTCGGCGGCATCGTCGTCGGGATGACCTCGGTCGGCAGCGGCTCGCTGATGATCGTTGCGCTGATGCTGCTCTACCCGACGCTGCGCGCCAGCGAGCTGGTCGGCACCGACCTGGTGCAGGCCGTGCCGCTGGTCATGTCGGCGGCCATCGGGCACATCTTCTTCGGCGATCTCCAGCTCGACGTCACCGGCGCCCTGCTCGTCGGGTCCATTCCCGGCGCCTACATCGGCGCGCAGCTGTCGTCGCGGCTGCCCGGCGCGCTGATCCGCCGCGCGCTGGCATTCGTGCTGCTCGCGTCGTCGCTGAAGCTGTTCGGCGTCGACACGACGCTCACCCTGATCGTGCTCGGCGCGCTCGCGCTGGTCGCCGGCCCGATCTGGATGGTGCTGCGCCGGGCGCACGGTTTCCCGGCACTGCCCAAGCACGAACGACAGGCCGAGGCCGACGAGTCGGTCGCCGCCGACGCCTAGCCCGGGCGACGCGTCCCGAGCGCGCCGCCGCGCTCAAAAATGCCGGCGTAGGTCGCCGAAGGTCGCCAGTTGCAGGATGCCGTCGTCGGCCGGGTCGAGATCGGCGTGCTCGTGGGCCCAGGTGTTCTCGTTCGGGATGAACACCGCCCGCAGGCCGGCCGCGCGCGCGGCGATGATGTCCGACTTCGGCGAGTTGCCGATCATCCAGGTGCGCGCCGAATCGAGCGAGCGGCGTGCGATCAGCTCCCGATAGGTCTGCGGCTCCTTGGCCGGGACGATGTCGATACCGCCGAAGTGCGCCGCCAGCCCGGAGGCGTCGATCTTGTGCTGCTGCTCGTCCGGCACGCCCTTGGTCATCAGGTACAACTCGTTCCGCTCGGCCAGTTCGGCCAGCACGTCGGCGACCTCGGGGAGAAGCTCGACGCGACCGCCGAGGAACGCCGAGCGGAACCGGTCCATCTGCTCCTGCTCGGCCGGGCCGAGCGGGCGCTCCATGAGGTGGCCGAAGCAGTCGGCGAGCGAGCGCAGGAACACCTTGCTGCCGTAGCCGTGCGCGACGATGTTGGCTTCCTCGATCTCGCCGAGGATGCGCCGGATGTCCACCGGATCGAGCGAGGGATGGGCGAGCCAATCGACGAAGTCGTCGACGACCCGCTCGAAGATCACGTTGTTCTCCCAGAGCGTGTCGTCCGCGTCGAAGATCAGGATCTGCCGCTGGAGCCGCACCCGAGCATCATGCCGCGCGTGCTATGTTACTGATGAGTAACAAAGCGGAGGTGACCCCATGGCGGTCCTCGATCTCTACCGGCGCGCCACTCGGGTGCCCGTCGTCGGGCGCGGCGCCTTCTCACTGGCGTTCGCGCTGAAGGCTCCCTACTTCCTGACGATCGCCCCGACCCTGGTCGAGCTGCGGCCGAATCACGCCGAGGTGCGGGTCCGCAAATGGTGGGGGGTGCACAACCACATCGGCACGGTCCACGTCATCGCGGTGGCGAACGGGC
>JAVHVB010000379.1:0-8641 GCA_032160775.1 Pseudonocardiales bacterium
CGGCGTGGGTGTAGAGCACCGCGTCGGCCTCGCGCGGGATCTGCGCGCCGTTGGTGTTGCAGATGGCAAGCACCCGGGCGCGCTGCTCGGCCGCGTGCCGGACCGCCTCGAGGGTGTCCATCGTCTCGCCCGACTGGCTGATCGGGACGACCAGCGTCTGCCGGTCGAGCACCGGGTCGCGGTAACGGAACTCGGACGCCATCTCGACCTCGACGGGGATGCGCGTCCAGTGCTCGATGACGTGCTTGGCGATCAACCCGGAGTGATAGGCGGTGCCGCACGCGACCATGAACACCTTGTCGATGTCGCGCAGCTCCTGCGGGTCGAGCCGTTGTTCGTCGAGCACGATCTGTCCGTCGACCATGTGCCCGCGCAGGGTGTCGGCGACGGCAGCGGGCTGCTCGGCCATCTCCTTGAGCATGAAGAACTCGTAGCCGCCCTTCTCGGCGGCAGCGAGGTCCCAGTCGATGTGGAACGGCTTGCCCTCGGCGGGGGCGCCGTCGAAGTCGGTGATCGTGTAGCCGTCGCGGCGGATCTCGACGACCTGGTTCTGGCCGAGTTCGACGGCCTCGCGCGTGTGCTCGATGAAGGCCGCGACGTCGCTGCCGAGGAACGTCTCGCCGTCGCCCACGCCGAGCACGAGCGGCGAGTTTCGCCGGGCGGCGACCACGGCGTCCGGCTGCTCGGCGTCGATGAAGACGAGGGTGAACGCGCCCTGCAGGCGACGGCAGACGGCGCGGACCGCGTCGGCCAGTGAGCCGCCGTCGGCCGCCAGTTGCCGCGCGGCGAGGTGGGCGACGACCTCGGTGTCGGTGTCACTGCTGAAGTCGACGCCGGCCGACTCGAGTTCGTGCCGCAGGTCTGCGAAGTTCTCGATGATGCCGTTGTGGATCACCGCGACGCGCCCGGTGGTGTCGGTGTGCGGGTGCGCGTTGCGGTCGTTCGGCGCCCCGTGAGTGGCCCAGCGGGTGTGTCCCATTCCGGTCGTCCCGGTAAAGACGGTCTTCGCGAGTTCCTTGTCCAGGTTCTCGATCCGGCCGGCCTTTTTGGCGAGCTGCAGCCGTCCGTCGCCGATGATCGCGACGCCGGCCGAGTCGTAGCCGCGATACTCCAACCGGCGGAGTCCCTCGACGACGAGGTCGAGCGCCGGCCGGTCCCCGACGTAACCGACGATCCCGCACATGACCCCAAGGGTACGGGGCTGAAACATCCGCGCCCGCAACGTGCGCGGCAGTCGGCCAACTCGGGGTGACCTACCTGCGCACGGACCGGCTCGACGGTGTCGTGCACCGCCGGCAGGTAACCACCGGCCGCTATCGCCACCGCACGGTTGCCATCGCGCAGCAACCCGTTGATCAGCGACCGCTTGCGATCGAAGCGCCGTTACAGATGACCGAGCACCGTTGCCGCCACCGTGCGGACAGCGAGCCGCGCAGTCTCGCTCGTCCCGCCGACGCCGGCTGTCACGTGGACGACGGCCGTGCCTGCCCGCACATACACGCTGGTACCAGCAGTACCGACGCTGAACGCCTCGTCGCCGAGGCCGTCGATCGGTTGCACCCCGGCGAGACCGCTCTTCACCGCCGTCATGAAGGTCCCTGCGGTCCGTCCGCCGGCAGCGTTGAGGTCGTCCTGCGTGTAGACGGCGACCGTGATCTGACGCGCCGGAGTCGTGTCGGTCGCGTACAGGCAGGACGGCGCATCGAAGGGCGGCGCCGGCGGCCCGGGCTCCGCCGTGACCATCGCGCCGAGAGCCGCCGACACCTCATCGACAGTGGCGTACTGGCAGCCATCACCCGGCGCCGTCGGCTGACTCGATGACGTCGTAGTCGGCACGGAGGTGAGCGCTGGAAGGCCCTTCGAAACAGCCGCCGGCGGAGCGCCCGGACCGCTCGAACCGCAGGCAGTCGCGGTTGCCGCGAGCAGCAGCGTGCCGGCGGCCGCCAACAATCGACTCGTCATCGAAATGACCTCGGATCTCGGGTGATCGTGGTTGGCGGCGGCCCGGGTCCCCCGTGACCCGGGCCGCACTCACGACGACGGTGGACTGGTCGCCGCACCGTCGACGGTGGCCGCTCGGCGCAGCGGCCGCATCGGTGAGACTGCCTAGGTTTGCTCGACCAGGCCGAGCGCATGAGCGGCACGCCCTGCTGCCGCGCGGGACTGGACGGAGAGCTTGCCCAGCACGTTGCTGACGTGGTGGTCGACGGTGCGTGGCGAGAGCACCAACCGCTCGGCGATGTCGGCGTTGCGCAGGCCTTCTGCGACCAGCCGCAGGACCTCGACCTCTCGGTCGGTCAGCCCTGCGGGATTCGTCGTCGTTGCGCGCCCTGCCCCACGCCGACGGCTGACTGTGGTCACGCCACGTTCGCGAAGCGCCGTCTTGATCCGGCCGGCCAACGGCAGCGCACCCAGCTCCAGGGTGATGTCGAGCGCCTCGGTCAGCGCGTCCTTCTCGCCGACGCGGTACAGCGCCAACGCCTGGTGATAGCGCATGCCGCGCTCGGCGAACTTTGCAGCGGCCCCCGCGAAGTCATCTCGTGCGGCGAGCGCGAAGTGTTCGCCGCACTCGCTTGCCGCCAGCTCAGGTCCGCCGAGCAGCCGGCACCACCCCGCGATCAAATCCCCGAACACCGCCTGACTTTCCAGCATGGCCGCATGCAGTGCCACCAGGTCGTCCAACTCGTCGGTGAGTTCGTCCGCCAACCAGGCGATCTCCGCCGCGGAGACGCTGCCCATGACCCGGATCATCAGATCGGGCGTGCCGGTGCGGGCGCGCAATTCCTGCTCCATCAGCGTCGGATCATCGAGGCGCCCGGTTCTGGCCAGCGCAATGGCGAGGATGCCGGGCGGGCCTCCTCGCCAGGCGTGCCGTGGATCGTCGACCAATGGCTGCGCAGCTGCGATGCATTCCGCGTAGCGGCCGAGTTCGAGCAGCGCGCTGCACCGCGTCACCTGTAGCCGGGCGAGCACATCGTCGTAGTCGCGTTCCGCGCACAGCACCACGGCCCGTTCGACGATCTCCAGGGCTTCCACGAGCCGCCCGTGCCCGTAGAGTGAGCTGGCCGCGTTGTTCAGTCCACGGACGACCACAAGGTGCGCGCCCGCACGCCGGGCGATGTCGACGGCTTCGAATAATTCCCGCGAGGACGCGTCACGTGCGGCCGCGACCGAGCCGAGTGTCACCCGGATGTCGGCGGCGAGCACGATTTCACCGCGCTTCTCGGCCAGCTCCAGCGCCACCCGGCCGTACCGCTCGGTGGTCTCCTGGTCCCGGCGCAACATTGCCTGCCCGGCGGCGATCGCATAGGGCGCGATTGGCCGGTCTTCGACGGGCAGTTCCTCAGCGGCGGTGATCGCGAGCGCGCTGTAGTGATCGCCCTCGTCCCCCTGAAGTCGGCGGCCGTGCATCCTCGCACGCGCAGCCCAGACCTCTGCGCGAGCTCGCGCGCCGCACCGGCTCAGCTCGACCGCTTCGAACACGGCCAACGCCTCGTCGAAGTCGTTGGCCTCGGCTAGCAAACCGCCCTGCCGAGAGGCGAACATCGCCCTCTCGTCCGCATCGGCCGTAGCGGCTGCCGCGAGACCCAACAACCGCGCCGCCTGCTTCGAACTCCCGGCCGCGACGCTCACCTCCGCCGCGGCAGGTGCCCACCGCGCAATCGCGAGTCGATCGGCCGCGCCGACGGCGTGCCGAACGGCGACCGACGGATCGGCGTTGTCGCCCAGGGCGTCCAGCGCCTGTTGATGCAGAGCTGTCCGTCGATGCGCCGGCAATGCCGACAGCACCGACTCGCGCACGATGTCGTGCCGGAAGCCAAGGCCGGTCGCGCCGCGATCGACGGCAAGGCCGGCGTGAATCAGCTCGTCCAGCGGCTCGAGCGGTTCGCCGACTTCGCGCACCAGCTGAAGCGGGCACGGATCACCAAGCACTGAAATAGCCTCGAGAAGGTGCCGAGCGGCCGGTTGCAACCGATCGACCTGGCTCAGGATGAGGTCATGCACACCCCCGTCGGCTGAGCCGGTGTGGCGCAGCAGCTCAGTGACGAAAAATGCGTTGCCGCCCGTTCGCGCGTGGATCGACGGGGCCGCTGCGACGCTGAATCGTGCGGCCAGCTCGGCCACCCCCGCCACCGACAGCGCCGGCACCGGCACTCGCCGGACCTCACGCGTTGTGGCCAGCTCGCCGAGCAACGCACGCAGCGCCGGCCCGACCTCGGTGTCGCGGTACGTCAGGATCAGTAACAGTGGAACACCCGCGAGCCGGCGAACGACGAACCGGATCAGATCAAGCGATCCGTCGTCAGCCCACTGCAGGTCGTCGACGAGCCACACGGTCGGCTGCCGTACCCGCACCAACTCGCCGAGCACGAGTTCGAACAGCTCATGCCGCTCATGGCCTTGCGCCAAGCCGTCCGCCAGCTCGCCGCCCAGCTGTCGGGCGGCATCGCGCACAACGGCCAGCGGGATCGGACTTGCAGTGTCCTGGCAGGCTGCGCGAACTACCCGCGCCGTGTTCCCGAACTCATCGATCACGGCGAGCGCGAGAGCCGACTTGCCGGCCCCGGGCTCGCCGGACAGCACGACTACGCGACCCTGCTGCCGCTCGGCCTGGCCGAACGCCTCACGCAGGGCAGCCAGTTGGGTGTCGCGCTCCACCAGCGCACCGCCAGCCACGTCGGGACGGTACCTCCGAAGGCCCGTGGTCAGCCCGTTGGATCAGCCGCACGTCATCAGGCGAAGGCCTGGCACAGTTCCTCGACGTCGAAGTCCTGTGCCCCGGACGCTAGGAAGCTGAATGGCGTGGCGTATCGGCGCAACTGCCTAGATCTGTCTTCGCGTTGCCGGGAGGTCAGGGGGTCGGCAGACCGCTCGTCGTCGGCGTGCCGGACGTGGACGTCGACTCGGTCGGCGTCGGGCTGACGGTGACCGTAGGGGTAGCCGTCTCGGTCACTGGCGGCGCGGTTTGGGTGACCGTCGGCGTCGTCACCACGACCGAGGGCGTCACGGTCTGGGTGACGGTCGGCGCCGGCGCGGGCTCGTCCGCAGCCGCCTGCTGGGTGTCGCCGAAGAAGGTGGTGCCGGTCCCGGTGTCGCCACGCACGAGGTCGCTCAGCGGCCGGCCGGTGACCACCTCGACGCCGGTGACGACGACGAGGACGGCGACGAAGACGGTCAGCGCCCCGATCATCACGCCCTGTAGCCGCCCCTGCTGCCGCGGAACCTCCGGTTTGCGTTCGTCCGCGGGGCTATCGGCCAGGGTTAGCCCCGCGGACGGATGCAAACCGGCCAGGCCCGGAGGCTCCGGGCGCGCGTCACGGCGCACCCGGGCACGCGTCGTCCGCAGCGAGTGCGTGTACACCGCCGTACCGATCGCGCTCACCACACTCGCCAGGCCGGCGCCGATGACGGTGCCGGCGACACCGAGATAGGACGCGGCGACCGTGGCGGTGACGGCCGCGAGCGCAGAGGCGATGAGTTGGGTCGCGGACAGCTCGAAACGGGAGGAGGGACGCATGATTGCTCCAGTGTCCCGGCGCCGTAAGGGTTTCCGGCAGCGCTGCTCACGCGTCTCTAAGAGCGGCTGTGACGCGGCTCTCCCAAGTCGGGACAGCTTCGTCCCCTAGCGTGCACTTCATGGCGGAGGACGAGGGCGACCGGCACGCCTGGGAACGCCCGGGCGCGTACGAGGTCGCGCCGGGCGTGCACCGCATTCCGCTGCCGCTGCCCGGTGACTCGCTCAAGGCCGTCAACATCTACGCCGTCAGCGACGGCGACCAGGTCGTGCTCATCGACGGCGGCTGGGCACTCGACGAGGCCGAGGCGCTGCTCGGCGACGGCCTCGCCACCCTCGGCTACGGGCTGGGCGACGTCCGCGAGTTCCTCGTCACGCACCTGCACCGCGACCACTACACGCAGGCGATCGCGCTGCGCCGGCACCACGGCGGGACGGTGTCCGTCGGCGAGGGCGAGCGGGCCTGCCTCGACCTCATCCACACCATCACCGCGCATCCGGACGTCGCGCGGCTGCACGAGGCCGGCGCTCTCGAGCTGTCCCGGCTGCTCGCCGAGTGGAAAGGCGAGCGCGACCTGCTCAACTGGGAGCAGCCGGACCGCTGGCTGGAGAACGGCGTCGATCTGCCGCTCAACACCCGCACGCTGCGGGTGATCGCGACTCCGGGCCACACGCGCGGACACGTCGTCTTCCATGACGCCGACGCGCAGGCGCTGTTCGCCGGCGACCACGTGCTGCCGCACATCACGCCCTCCATCGGCGTCGAGCTGAACCGGCCGCCGTCGCCGCTACGCGACTACCTCAGCTCGCTGGAACTGATCCAGGCGCTTCCGGACGCCCGCCTGCTGCCCGCGCACGGCCCGGTCACCGCGTCGGTGCACGACCGGATCGACGAACTGCTCACGCATCACGAACAGCGGCTCGCCGATACCGCCGACTGCATCCAGCACGGCGCCCACACGGCCTTCGAGATCGCCAAGCAGCTCACCTGGACGCGGCGGCGCAGATCGTTCGGCGAACTGGACATGTTCAACCAGATCCTGGCGATCCACGAGACGATGGCGCACCTGCGGGTGCTCGTCGAACGCCGGCTGCTCACCGAGACGACCATGGACGGGATCGTTCACTTCGCCTGATGTCGCCCGACGCGTGCTGCGTCAGGGCGAGGCCGGCACGGCCGAATCGAGCACCGAGGTCGACGACGGGGCGGCCGAGGTCGTCGGGGCGGCCGAGGTCGACGGCGGTGGAGCGCTGCTGCTCGACGACGGCGTCGGCGGGGCCGACGTGCTGGCCACGACCGAGGTACGGGCGGCCGAGGTCGGCTGCGGCGCGGGCCCGACCTTCACCTGATGCGACGGCGTCGGCCGGTGCGACACGCTCGACGCGGAGTGCCCGGTCGGCGCGACGGCGACCTGGTGGCCCGCCGCGCTCGACGGCGCGTGCTTGCCGGTGGTGACACCCGTCCGTTCGCGCGGCTGGACGCCGCTTGGGGTGTCGCCGTCGCTCGAACTCGCGCCGCCCAAGAGCAGGAACGCGGCGCCTGTCAACAGGGCAGCGAAGGCGAGCGCGGCGAGGGCGAACAGCGCGCTGCTGCGCCGGCCGTGCGGGGGCCGGACCGCCTCCGGGGGTTCGACCACCGGCGGGGGCAGCTCGCCCGATCCGACGGCGACCGGCGCTCCGGCGGCCGCATCGGCACTCCCGACACCGGCGACGACGGCGGCACCCGCGACACCGGCCACCGGGGCGATAGCGCGCAGCGACGTAGTCGTCTCGCTGTCCGCGGCCGCGGCGACCGCCGGTGGGACGGCGGCCTGCAGGCTCTCGGCCACTGCGGCAGCCGTGGGCCGGGCCTCCGGCGCGCTCGCGGTCATCGCGGCGAGCAGCGCCTGGAGGTCGGCCGGCAGCCAGTCGGGGATCTCGGGAGCGCGGGCCAAGCGCGCCATCAGCGCCTCGGGCGTCGTGCCGCCGAAGCAGCGCTGTCCGGTCAGCGCCTCGATGAGGATCAGGCCCAGCGAATAGATGTCGGCGGCCGGCCCGACGTCGGCCCCGTGCGCCTGTTCCGGCGCGATGTAGGACGCCGTCCCGAGAGTCAGGTCGGCGGCGGTGAGCCGGGCTCCGTCGATCATCCGGACGGTGCCGAAGTCGGACAGCCGGGCCCAGACGCCACCGTCCGAGCCGTCCGTGCCGAGCAGGATGTTCGCCGGCTTGACGTCGCGGTGCACCATGCCCTGCGAGTGCGCGTAGTCGAGCGCGTCGGCGATCTGCCGACCGATCGCGCGCACCTCCGGCTCGGGCAGCGGCCCGTCGTGCAGCCGAGTCGCGAGGTCCGGGCCGCACACCAGGTCGAGGACGAGGTACGCATGCTCGTCGGTCCCGATCGAGCCGTCGAGCAGCCGGATCAGGTTCGGGTGGTTCAGCCGGGCGAGTGACTGCAGCTCTGCCTCGCGGCGCGCGGCGGAGTACAGAGCGTCGTCATCGGCCGGTGCCGTCCGGAACACCTTGACCGCGACGTCACGATCCAGAAGCTCGTCGTGGGCGCGGAACACATCCGCGGTGCCGCCGCTGCCCAGCCGCTCGCCCACGCGGTAGCGGCCGGCAAGGGTCCACTGCGCCACGGTCACGTCGAGGGCATACCCGCCGCCGGGAGGGGGTAATCGCCCGCCCGGTGGGCGAGTCCCGGGGGGATCAGGCCGACGCGACGACCCCGGCCAGCCGGTGCGCGACTGCGTCCGCATTCTCCTGGGTCGCGGCCTCGACCATCACCCGGACCAGCTGTTCGGTGCCGGACGGGCGCAGGAGCACGCGGCCCGAGTTCCCGAGCTCGTCCTCGGCCTGGGACACGGCCGCGGCGACGGCCGGCGACAGAGCAACTGCGTCGCGGTCGTCCACCCGCACGTTGACGAGCGTTTGCGGCAGCCGGTGCACGACGGCGGCCAGCTCGGACAGGGAGGCGTCCCGCTCGACCATCCGGGCCATCACGTTCAGCGCCGTCAGCAGTCCGTCCCCGGTCGTCGCGTGATCGGCGAAGATGAGGTGCCCACTCTGCTCGCCGCCGAGACTGAGGTCCTTGGCCCGCAAGGCTTCGAGCACGTAGCGGTCGCCGACCGTCGTGGTCAGCACGCCGAT
>JAVHVB010000380.1:0-2800 GCA_032160775.1 Pseudonocardiales bacterium
GCAGCGTGCCGTGGCGCTCGAGCAGCGTGATCCACGCGTCGAACGCGCCGGGCACGCACGCGGCGAGGTGGCCGGTGCCGGGCACGAGCTCCAGCCCCTCGGCGCGGTAGTGCTCGATCGTCGCCGCGCGCGGCGCCGGCCCCAGGCCGGCGCTCACCCAGACCTCATCGCCGCCCGCCGGGGGGATCAGCCTCGGCACCTCGCCACCCGGGCCGTTGAGGTGCGGCTCGACGACCTGCAAGGTGAAGCCGGCCGCTGCGGCGGCGTCGAAGGCGTTGCCGCCGCGCTCGAGCATCGACATGCCCACCGCCGATGCCAGCCAGTGGGTCGAGGCCACCATGCCGAAGTCGCCGGTCAGTTCCGGGCGGGTCTGCGTCACGCCTCCCATCCTGCCCACCCGCTGGTCGGCGGCGACGGCCGACCAGCGGCCGGATCGGGACCTTTGCCAGGCAAACCGGACCGGCGGCCGTGGCAGGATCAACTGCCGTATTGCGGTCTTCGACACAGAAGCCCGAATTCGGTGCGTCTGCCGCCCGGGAGGGTTTCGTGCGTTTCGTTCGCCTGCTCGTCGTGTCCGTCGTGGGCATCTCGGTCGCCGTTGCGGTGCCGACCGCCGAGGCGGTGACCGCCCCGTACACGGTGCTCGGCTTCGCCGGCAGCGGCGCCGACTCGGCTTTCGCGCAGGACTTCTTCTTCGACAGCGCGCACGGCAGCCTGGAGGAAACCGTAGGTACGGTCTCGCAACAGGTCTCCTTCGTAGGGACGACCGCCGCAGTCGCGGACACCGAGCACACGCTGCAGGTCGATATTGACCCGAACGGCGCGACGCTCGCGGCGAGCGCGAGCTACGACTTGGCCACCAGCAGCCTCTCGGTGAGCGTTTCGGTCGACTTCGAGTTCACCTGCACCGCCGCGACGGGCACCCTGTCCATCAGCGACCTGGTCACCGACGGCACGAGCGGCGTCATCACCGCGCTTGCGGCCGAGGTCACCGGCGCCACGTGCCAGACGAACACTCCCGCAGCGGCGGCGTTCAGCATCGATCTCCGGCTCGGCTCGGCGCAGCCCTACGAGGCGGTCGCAACATCGCCGCGCAACTGGAACTTCGGCGACCAGATCACCGGCCTGGACGGCCAGCCCAAGACCTTCATCTATGCCAACACCGGCGTGGACGCCGTCACCTTCGGCACAGCATCGGCCGGCGCGGCGCCGCGCCCGTTCCGCATCGCAGCGGACACCTGCTCGCAGGCGACGGTGCTCCCGGGCGGCAGCTGCCACATCCGCGTCGTCCCGCATCCAACCAAGAGCGTCACCGCGAGCTACCTGAGCACGGTCCGGCAGCTGGCCCTGCCGATATCTCTGCCAGTCGGTGTGCGCACGCGCGTCATCCGGCTGACCGAGTACGGCCACGACTTCGCTTCGACCTACACGGACGGCGGGCCGGAGCGGGCCACGCTCACGATCGGCCGGCTGCCTGCGCCAGCTGATGCCTTCCTCGCTCACTATCGCGTCGACTGGGGCACCAGCCCGACGAACCTCGCGCAGCACCGCTCGGTGGCGCCGGTCTTCGGCGTCGCCACGGTGACGCACTTCAGCGGCCTGCACGGCGGCCGGAATTACTACTTCCGCATCACGCCGGTGTTCACCAGCGGTCAGCTCGGCGACCCGACCGCACTCCTCGCCGCGCGCCCGTGGCCGAAGTACGCCCCGGGTATGTACCACCGGATCACCCCGTTCCGGCTCGTCAGCGACCACCAAGTAGCTGCCGGACACCCCGTCACGCTGAGTGCGAACGGCCAGCACGGCGTTCCGAGCCGTCACGTACAGGCAGTCGTGCTCAACGTGACAGCAAGTGACCCGTCCGAGGCGACGGCGGTGCGCGTGTACCCGGCCGGCACCCGCGCGCCGGCGCCGGCCGATATCACCGTCGACCGCGGCGCGGTGCGCTCCAACTTCGTGATCGCGAAGGTCAACTCCGCGGGGCGGTTCACGATCGCGACCACCCACGGCAGCACGCCGGTCACCGTGGACGTGTCCGGGTACTACTCCGGCTCCGGGTTGACCACGAAGGGCTCCGGCGCCGCGCTGCGCGTGTTCGCCCAGGGCGGCACGCTTGTCGACACGAAGAACCGGCAGAAGGCGCCGCTGCCCGGTGGGTACTTCACCTGGTCGGCGATGAACTTCACGCCCGGCTACGGCCAGCACGTCACCTCGCTCGTCGTGGCCGTCACCGCCTACGGCAGCAAGGGCAGCGGCACGATCGCCGCCTACGCCAAGGACACCCGTATCCCCCACACGTCCGTCCTGTCCTACAGCCCGGGCGTGGCGACCACGTCGACCGCGATCGTCTCGGCCAGTCGTTGGGTCGGCAGCGACGGCTACACCTACCCCGCCGTGTCGTTCCTGAACCGCGGCAAGCAGTCTGTGCAGCTGCGGGTGACGACGCTCGGCTACTACGACGACGCCACCTTCGAGTTCGGCCAGCGCTACATCCCGAGCGCCCCGCTCCGGTTGCTCGCCGACAGGATGGGCTCGGGCGCGACGGACCGGATGTCGCCGGGGCGGCACGCGAACAAGCTGACGAGCACGTTGAATCTCAAGGTGACCGCGGCCGCGCCCACCAGGACCACGACGCTCGGTTTGTGGCCCCGCGGTCTGCGCGGCGTCACCCGTCCCGTCCAGCCGCAGCTGAGCGCGCCGGGCGGGGTCACCACCACGGCCAGCACGATGACCTGCGTCGGCTCGGACAACGGATTGATGATCAAGAACGCGGCGGGCACCGTCGGTGTCACGGTGTGGT
>JAVHVB010000381.1:0-3910 GCA_032160775.1 Pseudonocardiales bacterium
CAGTCCGGACCGGTCGTCGTCGCTGGGCCGCCGCGCGGTGGTGCCGAGCGAGCGCAGCTGCTCGAGCATCGGCGCCGCGCCCATCGTGCGGGCCGCGGCGCGCGCCAACTCGGCCACCTCGGCGGCCTCGTCGGCCCGGCCGGTGGCGCGCAGCGCCTCGGCGAGCCGGATCCGCGCCTTCGTCAGCTGCACCACCTGGCCGTAGTCGAACTCGTCACACGCCAACCGCCACGCATCGACCAGCTCGTCGGCCGGCGGCGGCTGCTGGCCGGTCAACCAGCGCAGGCGCGCGCCCTCGGCCTCGAGCCGCGCCAGCCACGCCCGGCCCTCGCGGCCGAGCTGGCGGCTGCGCGGCAGACCCTTGTCGGCGCTGGTGCGCCCGTCCGCGAGCAGCCGCTCACCGTCGGCGGCGAGCTGTTCGTGCTGGGCCTCCGGCGCCCGCTGCGCTGTGGCGCTCAGGACCGCGAGGCCGACAGCGGACAGCTGGATGCGCGCCAGGAACCACGGATCGAGCCACAGCGTGCCCAGCGCCTCGACCAGCTCGTCGATCAACGCCAGCGCGGACGCCGCGTCGCCCTGCTGCTCGTAGATCTCGAGTGCACCGGTCACCGAATAGAGGCCGACCCGGCCCTCCCGGTTCCAGTAGCTGCGGAACTGGTCGACAACTCCCAAGGCGTCCTGTTCGCCGCGGCCGGCGTGCACCGCCATGGCCGTGGACCGCAGCACGGCGTCGGCCATCATCGTCGGGTGTTCACCCGTCGTGTCGAGGGTGCGCAGCGCGCCGTCCCAATCGCCGCGAAGATACTGAATGGTCGCCTTCATCGCGCGGGAGTGCATGCCGAAGGCGTCCCACGACCGGCCGTTCGCGACCGCCCGCTGGTGTGTCTCGGCGAAGACGTCCTGCGCCTTCTCGAGCTCGCACTGCTCGTGCCACAGGCTGGCCAGGCTGTACATGCTGCGCAGCTCCGACGTGGTGTCGTTTGCTTCGCGCGCCTGCTCGACGACGGCCTCGATCAGGCTGGCCGCTTCGAGCGGGTCGACCGTGCGGCGCGCCAGCTGCGCCAGCGTGGTGCGCGCGTCGGTGGCCGTCGTGCCGCACCCGACCGCCTCGCTGACCTCGACGGCCTCGCGCGCGGTGCGCTCGGCGTCGACCTCCTGGCCCATGATCAGCGCGACCCGCGCGTGCGCGGCGAGCAGTCGGGCCCGGAAGGCCGTCGGTGGCGACTCGGGCACGAGATGCAGTGCTTCCGAGGTCAGCGCGAGCGCCTCGCCGTCGATCTCGTTGCCGAGCGCGGCGATGACCACCGCGAGCAGCAGTCGCGCGCGCCGCTCCGGCTGCGCGTCCGGAGGCAGGTCGGCAAGTGCGCGCCGGGCGAGCTTCAGCCCACGCAGGGTGTGCCCGGCGGCGTCCGCGGCCTCGACCGCCGCAAGGGTCAGCGGCGAGCGGTCGTCGGGCGCGTCGGGGACCTGCGGGGCGAGTTCGAGGGCGGTCTCGTAGTGCTGCAACGCCTGCTGCGGCGCCGCCAGGCTCATCGCCTCGTCGCCGGCGGCCACACTGGCGGAGTAGGCGGTGGGCAGATCGTGCGAGGCCTGCGCGTGGCGCGCCAGCTCGGCGGCACGCCGGTCGGGCCGCGCGGTCAGCTCTGCCGCGTAGGAGGCGTGCAGCCGCACCCGCTCGCCGGGCAGCAGGTCGTCGTAGACGGCCTCGGCGAGCAGCGCGTGCCGGAACACGTAGCCGTGGCCGCTGGAGGTCAGCTGCAGGACGTGCGCGTCGATCGCGTCGCGCAGCGCATCGTCGAGGCGGGCCGGCGGCAGGTCGGCGACGGCCTCGACGATGTCGTGGGTGACCCGGCGCCCGCCGACAGCCGCCACCCGGACGACCTGCCGGGCGTCGTCGCCGAGCCGGTCGAGCCGCACCAGCAGGAGGTCGGCGAGCTGCCACGGCAGCTGCTGCGCATCGGTGTTGCACTGCTCGGCGGCGGCCACCAGCTCCTCGGCGAAGAAGGCGTTGCCGTCGGCGCGCCGCACGATGCTCTCCAGTTCGTGGTCGTCGATGCCGGTGGCGTTCAGCGAGCGGACGAGGGTTCGGACGTCGTCGGTGTCGAGCGGATCGAGGTAGACCCGGCGGACAGCAGGCAGCCGCGACCACTCGGCGAGTGTGCGGCGCAGCGGGTGGCGGCGGTGCAGATCGTCGCTGCGGTAGCTGACGATGAGCGAGATGCCCTGCGTGTGCAGCCGGGTGAAGAGAAAACCGAGCAGATCGCGAGTGGCCTGATCGGCCCAGTGGACGTCCTCGATGAACAGCGCGACCGGCCGCTCCGCGGCGAGACCGGCGAGGGCGCCGAGGACGGAGTCGAACAGCTCGCCCCGATCGACCGGCACCTGCGCCGGCGCGGATCGTCCGGGCAGCAGCCGGGACAGCGCCGGAAGCCCCTCGAAGACCGCGTCGGCGAGCTCCGGCTGCTCGGCGGCGAGCCGGGTGAACGCCTCGGTGAAGGGCAGATAGGGCGGCGGGGTGTCGCCGAGATCGACGCAGTGGCCGATGAGGCACAGGACGTCACTGGCTGCGACCGAGCTGACCAGTTCGCTCAGCAGACGGGTTTTTCCGACGCCCGCGTCGCCGCCCACGACGACGGCCGACGCCGTTCCGTGGCGCGTGCCGTCGACCGCACCGGTGAGAATCTTGAGTTCGGCGGCACGCCCGACGAGCGGCACGGTGGAGCGGGGCACTCCCATATCTTGGCCCTGCCCACCGACAGTGAGCAGGGCGGTCAGTGTGCGGCCCGCCGGAACCGGCGCGTACGGCGCGGCGCGGCGACGGCCAGCATGCGCCGCCGGTAGGCAAGTTCGGCCGGGATGGCCGACTCGTTCAGCATCGACAACTCGTTCATGACGTTTTCCTCTCGTGGTGACATCGTCGAGATTGCTCGTCTGAGGTGGCCGCAGGCATCAGAAGTTCGTCGTATCTGCGCGCGGGCGCGGACCTTAGGGCGGCGACCACAGCGGACCGCGGTACTAGGGACCTGCCGTATCCACAGGCCCGCCCGCGCCGCTCGCGAACGGGGCACAGTGGCGGGGTGATCGCACCGGGTCTGGCGGCACTCGCGCTCGGCGGTGCGGCATCCGTCGCACTCGCGGCAACGCTCGCCGTGGCGGCGCCGGGCGGCCCGGCGGCGCCGTCCGATCCTGCCGCGTCCGCCGTGCAGTACGCCGCGCCGCTGCCGAGCCCGCTCGACGTCGTGCGCGGCTTCGACCCGCCGCCGACCGAGTACGGCCCGGGACACCGCGGGGTCGACCTGAGGGCCGCGGCCGGCGCTACCGTCGGAGCCGCTGCCGCAGGCCGGGTGGAGTTCGCCGGCCAGGTCGCCGGCCATGGCGTCGTCGTCGTCGCCCACCGCGACGGGATCCGGACGGAGTACGAACCGGTCCGGCCCGCGGTCGAGACGGGCGACCGGGTCCGGCCGGGCCAGCTGATCGGCACCGTGCACGGGCGGCACAACGGGTGCGCCGCGTCTTGCTTGCACTGGGGTGCGCGCCGGGGTGACAGCTACCTCGACCCACTCGGCCTGCTGGCTCCGCTCGGCCCGGTGGTGCTGTTGCCGGACTCCCGCGGCGGGTAGGTCAGGCGCGCGGGTGCGAGCGCCGATAGGTCTGCCGCAGCCGCTCGACCGAGACGTGCGTGTAGATCTGCGTGGTCGACAGGCTGGCGTGGCCGAGCAGTTCCTGAACCGCGCGCAGATCCGCGCCGCCCTCCAGCAGGTGGGTGGCGGCGGTGTGCCGCAGGCCGTGCGGTCCGAGGTCGGGTGCGCCCGGCACCGCGGCGGCGCTGCGGTGGACGAGCGACCGGACGGCGCGCTGATCGATGCGCCGGCCGCGCACGCCCAGCAACAGGGCTGGCCCCGATTCCGGC
>JAVHVB010000382.1:0-4049 GCA_032160775.1 Pseudonocardiales bacterium
CCCACGCCTCGCAGTACTCGGGGCCCGGCAGCGTGAAGTCGATCGCCTCGTCGTGGGCGGAGTAGCAGAGCAGGAACGAGTCATCGGTGATCCGCTGCCCGCGCGCGTCGGTGTCCGGGATGCCGTCACCGTTGAGGTACACGGCGATGCTGCGGCCGAAGCCGGACCCCCAGTCGTCCTCGGTCATCTCGCGGCCGTCCGGCGTGAACCAGGCGATGTCCGGCATCCGGTCGCCGCGGCGCACCGGCCGGCCGTCGAAGAAGCGGCGGCGGCGGAACACCGGGTGCTGACGGCGCAGCTCGGCGACCCGCCGGGTGAACTCGACGAGGTCCGTGTCGACCTTGTCCCACGCCACCCAGGACAGCTCGTTGTCCTGGCAGTACACGTTGTTGTTGCCATGTTGCGTCCGGCCGAGCTCGTCGCCATGGCACAGCATCGGCACGCCCTGGCTGAGGAACAGGGTGGTGATGAAGTTGCGCTGCTGCCGGCTGCGTAGCGAAAGCACCTCTGGGTCGTCGGTCTCGCCCTCGACGCCGCAGTTCCAGGACCGGTTGTGGCTCTCGCCGTCGCTGTTGTCGTCGAGGTTCGCCTCGTTGTGTTTCTCGTTGTAGGACACGAGGTCGCGCAGGGTGAAGCCGTCGTGCGCGGTGACGAAGTTGACGCTGGCGAACGGTCGCCGGCTCGAGGTCTCGTACAGGTCCGCGGAACCGGTGATCCGGGCGGCGAACTCGCCGACCGAGCCCGGCTCGCCGCGCCAGAAGTCGCGGACGGTGTCGCGGTACTTGCCGTTCCACTCCGTCCACTGCGGTGGGAAGTTACCCACCTGGTAACCGCCCGGGCCGACGTCCCACGGCTCGGCGATCAGCTTCACCTGGCTGACGACCGGGTCCTGCTGGACGAGGTCGAAGAACGACGACAGCCGGTCGACGTCGTAGAACTCGCGGGCCAGGGTGGCCGCGAGGTCGAATCGGAAGCCGTCGACGTGCATCTCGAGCACCCAGTAGCGCAGCGAGTCCATGATGAGCTGCAGCGAGTGCGGCTGCCGCACGTTCAGGCTGTTGCCCGTACCGGTGTAGTCCATGTAGTACTGCGGCTCGTCGTCCATCAGCCGGTAGTAGGCGGGGTTGTCGATGCCGCGGAACGACAGCGTCGGGCCGAGGTGATTGCCCTCGCCGGTGTGGTTGTAGACGACGTCGAGGATGACCTCGATGCCGGCTTCGTGCAGCGCCCGCACCATCGCCTTGAACTCCTGCACCTGGCCGCCCGGCGACGTGCTCGACGAGTACTTGTGGTCCGGCGCGAAGAAACCGATCGTGTTGTAGCCCCAGTAGTTCGCCAGACCTTTCTCGACCAGGGTCGAGTCGTTGACGAAATGGTGGACGGGCATCAGCTCGACCGCAGTCACGCCGAGGTCGGTGAGGTGGTCGACGATCGCCGGGTGCGCGATCCCCGCATAGGTGCCGCGCACGCTGTCGGGCAGGTCCGGATGGGTCTGGGTCATGCCCTTGACGTGCGTCTCGTAGATCACCGTCTCGTGGTACGGGTGGCGCGGGGGACGGTCGACACCCCAGTCGAAGAACGGGTTGATCACCACGCACTTGGGCAGGTTCGCGGCCGAGTCGGCGTCGTTGTGGCTGTCCGGGTCGTTCCAGTGGTAGCCGAACAGGGCCTCGTCCCACTCGATCGTCCCGTCGATCGCTTTCGCGTACGGGTCGAGCAGCAGCTTGTTGGGGTTGCACCGCAGTCCGCGTGACGGGTCGTTCGGACCGTGCACGCGGTAGCCGTAGCGCTGCCCGGGCTCGATGCCGGGGAGGAACGCATGCCAGACGAAGCCGTCGACCTCGGGCAGCGCCACGCGCTGCTCGGCGCCGTCCGTGTCGAACAGGCACAGCTCCACGCGTTCGGCGATCTCGCTGAACAGCGCGAAGTTGGTGCCCGAGCCGTCGTACGTCGCGCCCAACGGGTATGCGCTTCCTGGCCAGATCTCCACGTGACTCCTGTGCTCTTGCTTGGGGCGATGCCCTGACAACCCTGCCAGAGCCGGTCTGCCCGGTTTGACCACACCCGAATCGGGACCAAGGCCTCTGACCTGCTGCCCCTTCGGGCCCAACTGCTTGCCGGGCTCGTCGGGTGAGGAATACCTTCGCCCAAGATCACGCTCGGCCACCCCCGAAGGACTCCTCATGAGCGATCTTGCGACCTATGTGAACTGGATCGGGCCTGGGTTTACCTGGCTGGACGACAACTGGGCCGAGGGTCAAGCGTGGGGTGAGGCCCGGGACGGATTCCTCGGCGCCATCGGGGTCACCGACCAGGATCTGGCGACGCCTCAGTGTCGCGTGCTCGGCATCGCGGTCGGGCGGATCGACGAGATGGCCGAGGCGCACCGCCGGTACACGCTGGTGGCCGCCGCGGAACGACACGCGCTGGTCCAGGCGGCGTTCACGCAGTGGCAGCAGGAGGGCGGCGGCGCGGCCGCCGAAACGGGCGAGTCGGCGGAATCCGAGAGCGTTGAGGGCAGTGAGCCCCAGTACGTCGAGGGCCGCGGCTGGATGCGCTACGACGCCGCGACGGGCGAGTGGGTCGACGCGCCGGCGCCGGACGGGTCGGGCGAGGCCGAGGCGCCGGGCGTGTCGGGCGAGGCCGAGGCGCCCACCGGGGGTGGCGAGGCGCAGTACGTGGAGGGCCACGGCTGGATGCGCTACGACGCCGCGTCCGGGCAGTGGGTGCCGGCCGAGCAGGAGGCATCCGAGACCGAATCGGACGAGGGCGAGGTGCCGTCGGCTCCGCCGGTGCCCGGCGGAACCGCACCGACTGCCGAGACGCCGCCTGACGCACCACCGCCGCCGAGCGAGACCGCCCCGGTCGAGGTCGGCGCATCGGATCCGGAGCTCGCCGCCGCGGTGGCCGAGCTGCCGCAGGAGACCCAGGATCTGTTCACCGAGGCCGTCCAGGAGGAACTCGCGCCGGTCCTCGAGGAGATCATGGGCGAGATCGAGGGGCTGGAAGATCTTTCGGCTGAGGACATCGAGGCTGCGTTCGCGGCCGCCATCGCGGAGGCCGGGCTGGCCACCGCATCCGAGACGAACTGAAGGGGTACGCGATGACTCCGCCGCGCACCGACAAGCAACTCGCCGACGCCAGGTTGGCGTTGCAGAAGCGGTTCACCCAGATGCTGGTGTCCAGCAAGGACAAGACCGACAAGATCGAGAAGCTGCTCGCGAAGTCGCCGGAGTTCCAGCAGTTGCTGAGCGCGTCGGCGGCCGACGTGATGCGTCAAGCGACTCAGTCGGGTCATACGGACAACGCGACCACTCGCGGGGTTGCGAGCAAGGTCGCGGAGACCGAGGCGCAGAAGGTCGTTTCGCAGTTGCGGATCGCGGTCAGCGGTGAGCTCAAGACACGGATCGCCGAGGACTACGGCCAGATCGAAGCACTCGCCAAAGGGCTGAACGACGCCACCGCGAAGGCCGATGGGGCGTATGTCGCCATCGAGGCGCTCAGCGAGTACGAGTTCATGACCAATCCCGCGTCCGCGGACCTCATCAAGATCAAGCTGAAGGATCTCGAGGCTCGCGGAATCGCGGCGAAGATGAATGCCCGGCACGCAACGCTCGAACAGGTGCGCGGTCAGTTGGACGCGCTCATCTCATCGGAGGACGAGGCCGCGCTGCGCGAGGGGGTGCGCAAGTGTGAGAAGGAACTCGCAGCGCAGCGCATGGCGATCGAAGAGGGCACCAAGGCGATCAGCAAGTCCCTGACGAAGCTGACCGTCACGGTGAATACGAAGGCGCTCGAGGCCTACATCACCCAGGTTGTGAAGAAGGACGACTTGGAGGAGCTGGAAGAGACCTTCAAGTACGTCGAGAAGCTGATCGACATCATCGGCGGGGTGTTCAAGGCCACCGAGGCCACTGAAACGATCAACCGCGCGGCGAAACTCGTCAGCAAGATCGCCGAGACCTACGGCAAGAGCCGCATCGTGGCCGCGGGCGGCAAGGAGCACCAGAAGTCACACACGGCTGCTGAGGTGCGCGCCGAGCACACCA
>JAVHVB010000383.1:0-7132 GCA_032160775.1 Pseudonocardiales bacterium
GAGGACCTCGAGGGGTCGATCGAGGTGATGTTCTTCCCGGCCACCTACGCCCAGGTAGCGCTGCACATCGCCGAGGATGCGATCGTCGCGGTCAAGGGCCGAACCGACGCGCGCGAGGACACCGTCAAGCTGATCGCCACCGAGCTCAGCGTGCTCGACACCACGGTCACGCCGCGCGGGCCGGTGCTCGTACGCATGGCACCGGCTCGGTGCACCCCGCCGCTGGTCGATCGGCTGAAGGACGTGCTGGCGACGCATCCGGGTACCACCGAGGTGCACCTGCAGCTCGTGCAGGGCGACCGGCAGCGGGTGCTGCGGCTCGGTGACGGCTACCGCGTCACCCCGTCACCCGCGCTCATGGGCGACCTGAAGGCACTGCTCGGCCCGGCCGCCGTCTCCGGCTGACCTTCTGCGTCGCCTTCCCGTCAGCGGTGTTGTTCGTGATACTTCCGGGGTGCCCGGCCTCCGCGCGCTGCTCGCGCTCCTCGTCGCCCTCACCTGCCTGACCGCCGTCGTCGCCGCGCCGAGCGCGACGGCCGACGCACCGGCGTTCACCGACGCCGACGGCATCACCGTCGTCTCGTCGCAGCAGGTCGACGACCGGCTCTACTCGCTCTCGGTCGCCACCGCTGCCCTGGGCCGCGCGGTCCGGCTGCGCGTGCTGCTCCCGGACGGCTACGCCGCCGATCCGGCGCGCCACTACCCGGTGCTCTACCTGCTGCACGGCACGAGCGGGGGCGCCGACGACTGGCTCACCGAAGGCGATGTCCGCGCGACGACCGGCGGGCTGCCGCTGATCGTCGTCATGCCGGACGGCGGGTTCGACAACGACGGCGGCGGGTGGTGGACCAACTGGTGGGACACCGGCACCGCGCTCGGCCCGTCTCGCTGGGAGACCTTCCACATCGACCAGCTGATCCCGTGGGTGGACGCCAACCTGCGCACCATCGCATCACGGGCCGGCCGGGCGATCGCCGGGCTCTCGCAGGGCGGGTTCGGCGCCTTCACCTACGCCGCGCGGCACCCGGACCTCTTCGCCGCGGCCGGCTCGCTCTCCGGCGCGCCCGACATCGCGTCCAACCCGGTCATCGAGGGCGGCGCGACCGCGGTGATCTCCTACACCGCCAGCGCGCTCGACGGCGTCGAGCCCGCGGCGATGTTCGGCCCGCACGGGACGAACGAGATCAACTGGAAGGGCCGCAACCCGCAGACGCTGGTCACCAACATGCGCGGCATGGGGCTGTTCCTCTACACCGCCAGCGGTGTGCCGGGCGCGCTGGACGGTCCGAAGCCGGACCTCGCGGCGTCCGGGATCGAGGGGATCACGCACATCTCGACGCTCAGCTTCGCCCGTGCCGCGCGCACCGCCGGCATCCCGTTCTATCTCGACGACTACCGCTACGGCACGCACATCTGGCCGTACTGGGCCCGCGACCTGCGCGACCTGGTGCCCCGGCTGATGCAGGTGTTCGCCCAGCCGAGCGCGCCGACCACGGTGGCCTACAAGTCGATCGACGTCCCGTGGTCCCAGTGGGGCTGGACGGTGGTCAACCAGCGGGCGCAGAAGCGTGCGTTCAGCAGCCTGACCGGCGCCACCGCCGCCGGGTTCACCGTCAGCGGGTTCGGCACCGCGACCGTGACGACCCCGGCGGCCTATGTTCCCGGCTCGCTGCACCCCGTCGTGCGCCGTGACTCCTCGGGCGTGCACACCCTCGGCGTCGTCGCCGACGGCGCCGGCCGGCTGACCGTCGACGTCAATCTGCACACCTTCCTCAACGCCAACCCGGGCACCGCGACGGTCCGGATCGGCTGACCGGATTTGGCCGGCACCGGGCCAGGCAGGAGCGCCGGTAGCCTCGGAGGCGTGCATCCAGTGCTACCCGAGCAGCCCGGCGACGACGGCGAGTGGCTGTCCGCCGACGACGTCGGCCGCTACGAGCAGGGATCGCCGATCTCCCGCTGGGCGCTCGCCCGCTACCTGGTCGGGCGGGCCATCGGCGAGTCGGTGGGATCGACGCTGCTCACCGTGGCAGTCGTGCTCCTCGCGCTGGCGGCCGTCGGACAGTGGGTGATCCACTCGACGCTGCTCGCGGTGCTGCTCGCCATCGTCGCCGTCGGCGTGCTGCTGATCCGCGGCGTCCTGCGCGCCGTGCTCCGGCGGCTCACAGAAGCCGACCGCTACGGCCCGGTCGAGACCCGGCTCCGCGCGCTGGTCTCGGACACCCGCGGCGACGTGCTGCGCGAACTGCGCCGGGTCGGCCTGCCCTCGCACACGATCACCCTGCCGATCCTCGCGTTCCGGCTGATCGGCCGGCGGCGCAAGGAGACCGTCGTGCGGCTGCGAGAGTTCGACATCACCCAGGCGGTGCCCAAGGCGCGGCTCGACGAACTCCACATGCTGCTGGGCGGACGGTGACCGCGCCGCGCGAGCGGGCGACGCAGCTGCGCGCGGCCGTACTGGTCGTGTGCGTTCTCGCCGCTGTCGGGGCGCTGCTCGGGCTGGTCTGGCAGGCGTGGAGCCCGCCCGGCCCGTTCGGGCTGATCTACGGCAGCGGCGTACAGCCGGACGAGACCGAGGCGTGGGCCGCCGCCGACGGCAGGTTCGCGGTGATCGTCGCGGTCGTCGGGCTGCTGGCCGGGGTCGGCGCGTGGCTGCTGCGCTCGGTGCGCGGTCCGTACCTCGTGCTCGCGCTGGCCGGTGGCGGCATCGCCGGCGCCGCGCTCACCGAATGGGTCGGCCACCTCGTGCGCGGGGCGGCGCACACCTTCGCCTGCTATCCCGCGTCCGGCAGGGCGGACTGCACCGAGCATCTGCCGCTGTCCCTGCACATGACCGGTTTGCTCTACGTGCAGCCGGCGCTGGCGATCCTGGTGTACGGGTTGCTGGTCGCCTTCGCCGCCCGCGACGACCTCGGCCGCCCGGACCCCGTCCGCGCGGCCGTGTCAGTTCCGGCCGGCGGCGAGCCTGACGACCGATGGCGCGACCGCGATGGTGCGGGTGTGCCGGAGCAGGGCCAGCTCCCGCCGCAGTAGCCGGTTGAGCCGGCCGAGCCGCTCGGCCGTGGTCTCGATGTCCAGCAACGACTGCCGGTCCGCCGGCTGCAGCGGCAGCCGCGCGCCGGCCTGGTAGGCGAGCTGGTTCGGGTCCGCGGGCAGCTCGCCGCCGGTCGCCCGGCCGGCGAGCCTGGCGAGCAGCGTGTCGTACGCGGTCATCAGCTCCTGCGTCACCGCCGCGCGGTCGTCGTCCAGCGGGCCGTCCGGCTCGTCGAGGAAATTCACCTCGGCCCGCAGGTACGGCTTGCCGTCGGCGATGAGCGACTCGACGTGGAAGCGCCGGCTGCCGACCGAGAGCACATCGGACGAGCCGTCCTCCTGCTGGTTGACCTCCAGGATCTCGGCCAGCGTTCCGATGCCCTCGACGTCCGGCGTGCCGAGCCGCTCGGAACCGCTCAGTGTCTCAGTGCCTGACCGGAGCGCGACCACCCCGAACCGCGCACCCTCCGGTGCGGCCGTCAGGTCGTCGAGCAGGTCCCGGTAGCGCTGCTCGAAGATGTGCAGCGGCAGCGGCATGCCGGGCAGCAGCACGGAGCTCAGCGGGAACAGCGCGATGACCTCGGCCACGAGCTCACGCTAGCCCCCGTAAACTGGGCCGGTGCTCCGTCGCCTCGACCTGCGCGCCGCCGGGTCGGCCGACCTCCGGCGCGCGCTGCCGCGCGCCAAGGTCGACGTATCTGCCGCGCTGGCCGCCGTCACCCCTGTCGTCGAGGACGTCGCGGCCCGCGGGTATGTCGCCGCGCGCGCGGCGACGCTGCGCTTCGATCGGGTGGACGTGCCCGACCCCCGGGTTGCGGCGAGCGAGCTCGACGAGGCGCTCGAGGCGCTCGACCCGGCGGTGCGGGCCGCGCTGACCGAGTCGATCCGGCGGGTCCGCATCGTCCACGAGGAACAGCGCCGGCAGACCGTCGAGGTGCAGGTCGTGCCGGGTGGAACGGTCACCGAGCGGTGGATCGCAGTGCGCCGGGTCGGGCTGTACGTGCCGGGCGGACTGGCCGTCTACCCGTCGAGCGTCGTCATGAACGTCGTGCCGGCGCAGGTGGCCGGCGTCGAGTCGATCGCCGTGCTCTCGCCGCCGCAGAAGGAATTCGGCGGCCGGCCGCACCCGGCGATCCTCGCCGCCTGCGCCCTGCTCGGCGTCACCGAGGTGTACGCCGTCGGAGGCGCGCAGGCGATCGCCCTGGCTGCTCACGGCGACGCGGCCGAAGGCATCGAGCCGGTGGACGTCATCACCGGCCCGGGCAACGTCTACGTGGCGGCCGCGAAGCGGCTGGTTCGCGGGCTGGTCGGCATCGACGCGGAGGCCGGCCCCACCGAGATCGCCGTGCTGGCCGACGCGTCCGCCGACCCGGTGCACGTGGCGGCCGACCTGATCAGCCAGGCCGAGCACGACACGCTCGCCGCCTCCGTTCTCGTCACCGACTCGACCGAACTCGCCGACGCGGTCGAGGCCGAGGTGGAGCGGCAGGTCGCGCAGACCAAGCACGTCGACCGGGTGCGCACCGCGCTGTCGGGGGAGCAGTCGGCCGTCGTGCTCGTCCGCGATCTCGAACAAGGCCTCGCGGTCGTCGACGCCTACGCCGCCGAGCACCTCGAGGTGATCACCGTCGATGCCCGGCTTTGGGCCGAGCGGGTGCGCAACGCCGGTTGCATCTTCGTCGGGCCGCACGCCCCGGTGTCGCTCGGCGACTACTGCGCCGGCTCGAACCACGTGCTGCCCACCGGCTGCACGGCGCGGCACGCGTCCGGGCTGTCGGTGCAGTCGTTCCTCAAGGGCGTGCACCTGGTCGAGTACACCGAGCAGGCACTCGCCGACGTCGCGCCGCACGTCCTCGCGCTGGCCGAGGCCGAGGACCTCCCGGCGCACGGCGCCGCGGTCGCCGTCCGGTTCGCTCGATGAGCCGGCCCGACGGGTGCGCGCGGTGAGCTGGAGCCTGGACGACCTGCCGCTCCGGGACGAGTTGCGTGGTGAGTCGCCCTACGGTGCGCCGCAGCTCGACGTCCCGGTCGCGCTGAACGTCAACGAGAACCCGTACCCGCCGAGCGAGCGGGTCGTCGCCGAGATCGCCGAGGCCGCGGCGACCGCGGCGCGCTCGCTGAACCGCTACCCGGACCGGGACGCGATTCTGCTGCGCGCCGACCTGGCGTCCTACCTGACCGCCGACGGCGCTGTCGGACTCGATGTCGACCAGGTGTGGGCCGCCAACGGGTCGAACGAGATCATGCTGCAACTGCTGCAGGCCTTCGGCGGGCCGGGTCGCACCGTTGTGTCTTTCGCGCCGACGTACTCGATGTACCCCGAGTACGCGCGAGACAGCCACTCCCGGTGGGTCGTCGGCCGCCGCGCCGAGGACTTCACCCTCGACCTCGACCACGTGCGGGACGTGCTGGCCGCCGAGCAGCCCTCGGTCGTGCTGCTCGCGTCGCCCAACAATCCGACCGGCACCGCCCTTCCGCTCGCCGACATCGCGGCGATCCTCGACGCCGCGCCGGGGGTCGTGGTGGTGGACGAGGCGTACGGGGAGTTCCGTCGCGCCGGGGTGCCGAGTGCGCTGTCGCTGCTGCCGAACTCGCCCCGGCTGGTCGTCACGCGGACGATGTCGAAGGCGTTCGCGCTCGCCGGCGGCCGCCTGGGCTACCTCGCCGCTTCGCGCGCCGTCGTGGACGCGGTCCGGATCGTGCGGCTGCCCTACCACTTGTCCGCGGTGACCCAGGCGGTCGCCCGGGTGGCGCTGGCCAACGCCGACGAACTGCTCGACACCGTCGACGAGCTGCGGGCCGAACGCGACCGCACGGTCGCGTGGCTGCGGTCGGTCGGCCTGCAGGCCGCGGACTCGGATGCCAACTTCGTGCTGTTCGGTACGTTCGCCGATCGGCGCGCCGTGTGGCAGGGCCTGCTCGACCGCGGCGTGCTCATCCGGGAAACTGGTCCCGACGGGTGGCTCCGAGTGTCCATCGGCACACCCGGCGAAATGGCGGCATTCCGCCGCGCACTGGAAGAGGTACTGCCATGACGAGCCGGACCGGCCGCGTCGAACGCGCGACCAAAGAGACCAAGGTGCTCGTCGAGATCGACCTCGACGGGACGGGCCGCACGGACGTCACCACCGGCGTCGGCTTCTACGACCACATGCTCAGCTCGTTCGGCAAGCACGGCCTGTTCGACCTGACGGTGCAGGTCGAGGGCGACCTGCACATCGACGCGCACCACACCGTCGAGGACACCGCGATCGCGCTCGGCCAGGCGTTCGCGCAGGCGGCCGGCGACAAGGCGGGCACCCGCCGGTTCGGCGACGCGGTGATCCCGATGGACGAGACCCTCGTCCAGGCCGCGGTCGATCTGTCCGGCCGTCCCTACCTCGTGCACCACGAACCGGACGGGGCGCCGGCCACCATCGGTCCGGACTACGCCACGACCCTGACCCGGCACGTCTTCGAGTCCTTCGTCTACCACGCCGCGATCGCGCTGCACGTCAGCGTGCAGGGTGGTCGCGACTGGCACCACATCACCGAGGCGCAGTACAAAGCCGTCGCCCGGGCGCTGCGGGCCGCGGTCGAGATCGACCCGCGGGTGCAGGGCGTCCCGTCGACCAAGGGCGTTCTGTAGCGGCCATGAAGCACGTCCTCGTGCTCGACTACGGGTCGGGCAATCTTCGCTCTGCCCAGCGCGCGCTGGAGCGGGTCGGCGCCCAGGTCACTGTCAGCTCCGACCCGGCCGCAGCCCAGGGTGTCGACGGGCTCGTCGTCCCGGGCGTCGGCGCGTTCGCCGCGTGCATGGCCGGGCTGCGCGCGGTCGGCGGGCCGCGTCTCGTCCGCAGGTGGGTCGCCGACGGGCGGCCGCTGCTCGGCATCTGCGTGGGCATGCAGGTGCTGTTCGACCGCGGCATCGAGCACGGTGTCGAGAGCGAGGGTCTCGGCGTGCTCGCCGGCCGGGTCGAGCGGCTCGTGGCCCCGGTGCTGCCGCACATGGGGTGGAACACGGTGGCGGCGCCGGCCGGTTCGCGGCTGTTCGCCGGCCTGGACGCCGGCACCAGGTTCTACTTCGTCCACTCCTACGCCGCGCACAGCGTGGCCGGCG
>JAVHVB010000384.1:0-5309 GCA_032160775.1 Pseudonocardiales bacterium
CCGCCGGTGCGCCGGATCGCGTCGAGCGCGTACGGACCGTCGGCCGGATTGCCGATGTTCAGCGACTTCGCGATGCCCGTCGGCTTGACGGGCGTCACGACATCGCGGCCCTCGGCGAATGCGGCGGCGATCGGCGAGCAGCCGGCCGACTGGGCGCCGTAGACCTTCCAGGTCGAGGCGGGGACGAGTCCGGCGGTCACCAGCTCCTTGAACGCCTTATGGATCTTGGTGAGCATCGAGCCGGACGCCATCGGCGCGACGTACTGCCCGGGCAGCCGCCAGCCGAGCTGCTCGGCCACCTCGTAGCCGAGCGTCTTGGACCCCTCGGCGTAGTACGGGCGCACATTCACGTTCACGAAGCCGGTGTTCTCGAAGGCGTCCTCTTCGGCCAGCTGGGAGCACAGCCGGTTGACGTCGTCGTAGGACCCGTCGACTCCGACGAGGGTGCCACCGTAGATCGCCGTCTGGATGATCTTCGCCGGCTCGAGGTCGGACGGGACGAAGACGATCGAGGGCATCCCGATGCGCGCGGCGTGCGCGGCGACCGAGTTGGCCAGATTGCCGGTCGAGGCGCAGGCGATGCGCTCGAAGCCGAGTTCGCGCGCAGCCGTGATCGCCACCGACACGACCCGGTCCTTGAACGAGTGGGTGGGGTTGGCCGAGTCGTCCTTGATCCACACCGGCGCGGTGAAGCCGAGTTCGTCGGCGAGCCGGTCGGCGCGGATGAGCGGGGTCATGCCCGTCCCCGAATCGACCCGGGACGCGGTCTGGCCCACCGGCAGCAGCCCCGCGTAGCGCCACAGCGAGTGGGGTCCCGCGGCGATCTCGTCGTGCGTCACCCGCGCCAGAGCGGCCGCGTCGTAGCCGATCTCGAGGGGGCCGAAGCACTCGAAGCACGCGTGCTGGGCACCGAGCGGGTACTCAGCGCCGCAGTTGCGGCAGACCAGGGCGGACGCAGGGGAACGGAGGGTTTGCCGGCCGACTGTGCTGGCAGCAGTAGTCATCAGATTACGAGGCCTTTCTCCTCATCTTTCCCGCGCCGTTGGCTGCGCGGGCCGGAGTTGGCACCTGCGTCGGCGGCCTCGCTGAACTGGAACGCGTCAGTCGAGATTCATCGTGCGCGGTTGCCGGGGCTTCTACGGGCCGGTCCCTCTGCCCCTCTGGATGAGCTGTGCTTGTTCAGTTGTGGATTCATTCTGGCACAGCGGGGCGAGCGATCAGGTCGGCGAGTACTCGCCAGTGAGCACCACCACGACCGGTCCGCTCGGCAACTCCGGGAATTTCGGCTCCACCCGCACGATGCCGGGGAACTGTCGCTGCAACGCCTTCGCGGCCGCCTTCGCGGTCGGGTCGGCCGGGTCGAAGTAGGCGCAGGTCGAGATGATGGTGTTCTGCAGGTTGTCGTAGTGCGTGACCGTCCAGCCGCCGTTCTCGAACTGTTCCGCGGCCTGCTTGGCTAGTCCGGCGACGACGGAATTGTTCAGCACGATCAGCGGCACGGACTTCGGGTCGCCCGCCGGTGGCGAACTGCTGCCAGACGATTCGCTGCCCGGGTCGACCGGATGCGTCGTCTCGGTGTTGGACGGCGACTGCGACTGCTGCGCGACGTTCGAGGCTTCGGACGCCGACCCGGCCGTGTGTCCGTTCGGCTCGCGGAGGGCGACGATCGCGACGGCGAGCACGGCGAGGCCCAGACAGACGACGACGATGCCCGCAATGCGTTCGCGTTGGTGTCGCCGTGCTACCTGTCGGGCCATCCGACGGCCGTGCCTCTTGTCAAACGCGTTCAGAGCTCAAACCTCGATACCCAGTCGACGAGCCGACCGCTGGCGTTGCCGGCTCGCGCGCAACCGGCGGAGGCGCTTGACCAGCATCGGGTCGGCCGCGAGCGCAGCCGGCGTGTCGATGAGCGCGTTGAGCACCTGGTAGTACCGCGTCGCCGACATGTCGAACAGCTCACGAATTGCCTGTTCCTTGGCTCCAGCGTACTTCCACCACTGCCGCTCGAAGGCAAGGATCTCCCGATCGCGCCGGTTGAGGCCGTTGCCGCCCTCGTCGGCGTCGCCCGTCCCGGTCGCAGCGTGCGCGGACTGCATGCGAGGTGTCCTCCGACGTGTCGTTCGCCGTACTGGTGGAATCAGCACGAGGCACCGCGCAAATCCCACTCGTGTAATTCCGTGCCGCCATTCAATCACGGTCGCCGCGCGTCAAGTTGTTGCGCCGCGCTGTGGACAAGGACGTGCCCACCCACATCCGTTGCCCGGCGGCGCCCGCCGCCGGCGCGGGCAGGACAGGCTGCGCGGCGTGTCCCTCCTCCCCGACCCCGCCGAGCTGACGGCCGTCGCCGACCGGATCGCCGGTCATGCCGCGGCGGCGCGGGAGCGGGCGATCCGGCTCGAACACGCCGTGGCGGCCACCGAATGGCGAGGGTTCGCCGCAGGTGCGTTCTTCGCCGAGGCGCAGATGGCCACCAGTGCGCTGCGTAGCGCGGCCGCCCGGCTCGACACCGCGGCGGACGCGCTGCGCCGGCACGCCGAACGCGTCGGCGCCCTGATCGCACATGTGGTCCGGCTGGGCCAGGACGGCCTGGAGTTGCTCGGCGACACCTTCCGCCACCCGGACGAGGTGCTGCCGGACGCCGCCCGGCTGGCCGGCGACGCCGTCGATCTCGTCGGCGACGGCGCAAGCGCGGTCCGCGGCGCAGTCGGCGACGTCGTCGGCGTTGTCGGCGTCGTCCGGGACCTGGGGCTCTGGTGACGGGCGATCCGCCGCCTGGCCGCCAGGACCCGTCGGTCCGCGGCGGAAGCGACGGCATCGCAGCGGACTGCGCCGCCATGACCGCGCTCGCCGGCCGGTTCGGCGACGTCGCCCGGGAGACGCTGGGCAGTGCAACCGGCCTGTCCGGCTACCTGCTCGATCCGGGGCTGCTGGTGTCGTCCTGGCTCGACCCGATCGGCTACGCCGCCTTCGAGACCGAACTGCTGGCCGCACTCGGCGGCTGGCGCGGGCTGTGCTGGGCCGGCCTCGCCTGCGGTGGGCTCGACGGCGAGTTGCGGTTTGCCGCAACCACCTACGCCGAGGTCGACCGCCTGGAAACGGCTGCCCACGACGTCGTCCTCGGGAGCCTGCTCGCGTTTCCGGCGGCCGTCGAGGGCGGCCTCGTCCTGGCCCGCACCGGCGATCCCGTCCGCGCCGCCGAGGCGGTTCTCGCGGCCGATCCGGAACTCGCCGATCTGGTGATCACCGCCCTGGGCGTTCCTTCGACGCTCCAGGCCCTGGCACACGAGGTGGGCGATGGCCACGGCGTCGCGGTGGACACCGGCACCGACGATGTCGGCGCGGCCGGCCGACCGCCGCGCCAACTCACCGACCTGCTCGCCGATCTGGCCCAGCGCAACGCCGACGACCGGCACGGCATGATCGACGTGCGGATCCTGACGCTGCCTGACGGCACCCGCCGGGCGATCGTCGACATCACCGGCACCAGGTCCTGGACCCCGCTACCCACCGCCGACGTCACGAGCCTGACGACCGACGGCCGCGCGCTCGTCGGCGAACAGACGGCCTACGAGCAGGGCGTGCTCGCCGCGATGCACCGGGCCGGAGTGCGCCCCGCCGACGACGTACTGCTGGTCGGGCACAGCGAGGGCGGGTTGGTCGCTGTCAACGCGGCGCGCGACGCCGTGGCCAACGGCACCTTCAACGTCACGCATGTCGTGACGGCCGGCGCCCCGCTGGGCCTGATCGCCGGCTCGTTGCCGTCGTCGGTGCAGTTGCTCGCCCTCGAGAACGAGCGCGACGTGGTCCCGCACCTCGACGGCAAGGAGAACCCGGACCGCGTCAACGTGACCACCGCGACGACCGAGCACGGCGACGGGACCGTCACCGGCGACCACACCATCACCGGCGCCTACCTGCCGATCGCGGCCGACGTGCAGGCGAGCAGCAATCGGTCGATCCGCGACTTCCTGACGGGCGCGGACGGGTTCTTCCGGGCGTCCTCGGTCGAGACCCGCACATTCCAGATCAGCCGCAGGTATTGAGCCGCGCGGTCACCTCGGCGACGATCTGCGCATGTTGGGTCTGATGCAGGACGTGCCCCTGACCACCAATCTGATCTTCACCCGCGCCGAGCGGTACTTCGGCACACGGGAGATCGTCACCCGCACCGTGAAGGGAATCGAGCGCCGGACGGTCGCCGACGTGCTGGCCGAGTCGCGCCGGATCGCGGGCTACCTCGACTCCGTCGGCGTCTCGGCCGACGGACGAGTCGGCACGTTCGGCTGGAACACGGCCCGCCACCTCGCGCTGTACTTCGCGATCCCGGGCACCGGGCGGGTGATGCACACGCTCAACATCCGGTACTTCGCCGACCAGCTCATCTACACCGTCGGACACGCCGAGGACGAAGTGATCTTCGTCGACCGCTCGCTGCTGCCCCTGTTCGCGCAATATCTGCCGCAGCTCGACACCGTCCGGCACGTCGTCGTGATGGACGACGGCGCCGAGGCCGAACTGCCCGACGACCCGCGCGTCGTCCGGTTCGAGGACGTTGTCGACACCGCCGCCGAGGTCGACTTCACCGACCGGGTCACCGACGAACGGCAGGCCGCGGCGCTCTGCTACACCACCGGCACGACGGGCAACCCGAAGGGCGTCCTCTACTCCCATCGCTCCACCTGGCTGCACTCGAGCGCGGGGAACACGACGAGCGCCTTCGCCCTGTCCGACCGGGACCGGGTGCTGCCGGTCGTGCCGATGTTCCACGCGAATGCGTGGGGGCTGCCCTACGCCTGCCTGATGGCCGGCGCCTCGATGGTGATGCCCGGCCCGGATCTGTCGCCCGGCGCGGTCATGGAACTGCTCGAGTCCGAGAAGGTCACGATCACGGCCGGCGTCCCCACCATTTGGATGGGCATCCTGCCACTGCTCGACGGCCGCGACCTGTCCGCGTTGCGCGCCATCGTCTGCGGTGGCTCGGCGGTGCCCAAGACCTTGTCGGAGGCGTACCGCAGCAAGATCGGGCTGCCGATCCTCCAGGCCTGGGGGATGACCGAGACCTCACCGATCGGGTCGATCTGCGTCGAGCGCGCAGAGGTGCGCGACGCGAGCGACGAGGAGCGCGCCGACATCCGGGCGAGCGCCGGCCTCGCGGCACCCGGGGTCGAGTTGCGCATCGTCGATTCGGTGAGCGGCGAGATGCAGCCCTGGGACGGGCAGGCGACCGGCGAACTCGAGGCGCGCGGCCCGTGGATCGCGCGGCAGTACTACCGCACCGACGAGCCGGGCGAGCAGTTCGCCGCCGACGG
>JAVHVB010000385.1:0-4881 GCA_032160775.1 Pseudonocardiales bacterium
CTCCGCGACCCCGGCGCCGTTCTGACTGGAGGAGCCGGATCTGTTGTCGAGTCCGGCGCCGGTGTTGCCGGAGAGCGTGCTGGTCCACACCTGGATCGAGGCGTTGTACCCGCCCACGCCCGCGGCACCGTTGTTCGAGACGGTCGAGTGATCGACCCGGAGCGAGACGTCAGCACCGGTTGCGGCGTCGATGCTCACGTCGCGACGGAAGCACTCAACTGCGTCCACCCAGATCCCGGCGCCGCTGTTCCCGTCGAAGGTCGAGTGGTCGGCTGTCACCGCACCGCAGTCCAGGTAGAGGCCGTCGCCGAAGGAGTCCTGCGTGCCGTTCCCAGCGAACGTGCTGCGCGTGGCTTGGATCGCGGCGTTGTAAGCCTCTACTCCGTAGCGGTTGTTGTCGACGTGTGAATCGACGAAATTGACGGCGGCATTTTCGGCGTAGACGCCGTCGCCACCTGCGTTGTCGGAAATCGTCACGTTCTCGAAGATGACCGTCGGGACATTGTCACCGCCCTCGACGTCGAAGATCTCGTAGCCGTCGCCGGCGACCTTCGAGGTCCCGTCCGCCGCGCCCACGATCGTCAGGTTGATGCCGATTTGTAGTCCGCTCTCGTCGTACGTGCCGGACGCCAGGTGGACGACGTCATTGCTTTCGGCCCGGTCCAGCAGCACTTCGGCGATCGTCTCGCACGCGTCGGACGGCGTAATGCAGTTGGCGGAGTCGTCGCCGCTCGGCGAGACGTACCAGTCGGTCCCAACGGCGGCCGCCGGCCCAGCGGCGATGACCCCCGCGCCCAGTGAAGTGAGCAGCGCGAGCAGTGCCACTCCGGCCGCGCGGCGAGTGCGCAATAGCGACATTTGTCCCCCAAAAAGTCCGGGAGACCGTATCGTGCCGAACCGCTCCGCGCCAGACGACCACCGATCTAGGTTGCGAAGGTGATTAGGGCGCTTCGTACACTTTTCGGTAACCTTCCGGTCACCTGGTTGGCACCGGCAGGCCGCTCTGGTATATCGTCGTGATACATCGCAACGAGATACCGAGGGGTCAGGGCCGTGCTGGAAATCGCCGTTCTCGGGCTGCTCAGTGAGAGCCCCATGCACGGTTATGAACTGCGCAAACGGCTTTCCTCGCTGCTCGGGACGTTCCGGGCATTCTCCTACGGTTCGCTCTACCCCACCCTGCGCCGGCTGTCCGAAGCCGGGTGGATCGACGAAGAGGCGCCGCTCGACGCCTCCTCGGCACGGTCCCGTCGAGGCAAGCGGGTCTACCAGCTCACCGCCGACGGCAAGGAGCACTTGGCCGAACTGCTCCGCGAAGTGGGTCCGGACGCCTTCGACGACGAGGGTTTCGGTGCCCGGCTGGCATTCTTCGCCCAGACCCGCTCCGACATCCGGTTGCAGATCCTCGAGGGTCGGCGACGCAGGGTCGAGGAACAGCGCGACGGCATGCGCAGTTCGCTGGCCCGCACCGGAGAGCGACTCGACCGCTACACGAGGACGTTGCACGAGCACGGCCTCGAGTCCGTCGACCGGGAAGTCCGGTGGCTCACCGAACTGATCGAAGACGAACGATCCGGCCACAGCGCCGAGAAGTGAACAACATGAACAACCATCCAGAAGGAGGAGCCCAGATGGGTTCGCAGTCAGGCGCCGGCAAGATCCGGGTCGCCATCGTCGGCGTTGGAAACTGCGCCGCGTCCCTCGTCCAGGGCGTCCACTTCTACCGCGACGCCGATCCGTCGGCGAAGGTCCCGGGCCTCATGCACGTGAACTTCGGCCCGTACCACGTCAGCGACATCGAGTTCGTCGCCGCATTCGACGTAGACGCCAAGAAGGTCGGGCTCGACCTTTCTCAGGCGATTCTCGCCAGCGAGAACAACACGATCAAGATCTGCGACGTCCCGCAGCTCGACGTCCCCGTGCTGCGCGGCCCCACGCTCGACGGCCTCGGCAAGTACTACCGCGAGACGATCGAAGAGTCGCTCGAGGAACCGGTCGACATCGTCGCCACGCTGAAGGCCGCCGAGGTCGACGTCCTCATCTGCTACCTGCCAGTGGGCTCGGAGCAGGCCGCGAAGTTCTACGCGCAGTGCGCGATCGACGCCAAGGTCGCGTTCGTGAACGCCCTGCCCGTCTTCATCGCCTCCACCCCCGAGTGGGCGAAGAAGTTCGAGGACGCAGGCGTGCCGATCGTCGGCGACGACATCAAGTCCCAGGTCGGCGCGACGATCACCCACCGCGTCCTCACCAAGCTGTTCGAGGACCGCGGCGTCGAGGTGCAGCGCACCTACCAGCTCAACGTCGGCGGCAACATGGACTTCAAGAACATGCTGGAGCGCGACCGGCTCGAGTCGAAGAAGATCAGCAAGACCCAGTCGGTCACCTCGCAGATCCCCGACCGCGACCTCGGTGCGCGCAACGTGCACATCGGCCCGTCCGACTACGTCGCGTGGCTCGACGACCGCAAGTGGGCGTTCATCCGGCTCGAGGGCAAGACGTTCGGCAACGTGCCGCTGAACCTCGAGTACAAGCTCGAGGTCTGGGACAGCCCGAACTCGGCCGGCATCATCATCGACGCGCTGCGCGCGGCGAAGATCGCCAAGGACCGCGGCATCGGTGGCCCGATCCTTTCGGCGTCCAGCTACTTCATGAAGTCGCCGCCGGTGCAGTACTTCGATGACCAGGCCAAGCAGGCGGTGCAGGACTTCATCGACGGCACCGTCGAGCGCTAGGCTCCCCGCCATTTCACTGTTGTAGTCCCGTTTCCAGCCGCCCGCGGCGGTGTCGCTGTTGCCTTTGGCTTCCAGCGCACCGGCGCGGGCGGGCTAGTTCAGGGTGGGGTCGGCCGGGTAGGTCGACAGCAGATTCACCGGGGACGGCTGTCGGCGCAGCACCTGGCGCCACATGGTCCGGGGATCGTCGCTGAACAGGTCGTCCGGACCACCCCGGAACACCCACCACGCGCCCTCGTCGAGCTCGCCCTCGAGCTGGCCCGGAGACCAGCCGGCGTGCCCGGCAAAGACCCGCAGCCGACGCGCGTTCGGCGCGATCACGGCCACGTCGCCGTCGAGGTCGACGGTCGACACCCCGTCCACCACCTCGCGGATCCCCTCCGCACCGGGCTGCAACTGGCCAAGGCACAGCGCACCGTCGGGCTGCACCGGGCCGCCGCCGAACACAACGGCCGGCCCGCTCACCGCGTCGTGCCAGTCGGGCAGCACCTGCGCCACCGGGGTATGGCTCGGCCGGTTGAGCACGACACCGACCGTCCCGCCGCCGTCGTGCTCGAGCAGGTAGACGACGGTGCGGACGAAGTGCGGGTCGCCGAGTAGCGGTGTCGCGACGAGCAACCGTCCGGCGGCCGGCTCGAGACCGCTGAGCGAGCCCCAATCCGGTGCCGTCATGGTCATATCTTGGCGCGTATCCCCGAAGTTGTCCGCCCTGCGGTAGGTGGACGCGTCACGAGGGGCGGACACCTCACCGGGATAATCGGGCGATGCGGCGCCGCGGACATCTGCTGTCGGCGCTGGCCGATCCGGGTTTCCGGCGGCTGTTCGCGACCCGGCTGGTCTGTCAGTTCGGCGACGGCGTCTTCCAGGCGAGCCTGGCCGGCGCCGTCCTGTTCGACCCGCAGCGGCAGGCCCGCGCCGCTGATGTTGCTGCCGCCTTCACCGTCCTGCTCCTGCCGTACTCGGTCGTCGGGCCGTTCGCCGGCGTGCTGCTCGACCGGTGGTGGCGCCAGCGGGTGTTGGTCGTCGCGAACCTGGTGCGCGCGATCGGCGTCCTCGGGGTGGCCGCGGAGATCGCCGGTGGAGTGCGCGGCCTGCCGTTCTACATCTCCGCGCTCGTGATCATCTCGCTGAGCCGGTTCAACAACGCGGCGCTGAGCGCGGGCCAACCACACGTCGTCGCCGAGGCCCACCTCGTGACGGCCAACGCGCTGGCCACGACCGGCGGGGCGTTGCTGACCGCCGCCGGCGGCGGGCTGGCGATCGGGCTCCGGGCGCTCATCGGCGACTCCGACGCCGACTACGCCCTGATCGCCGCGGCGGCGGTGCTCCCGTACCTTGTCGGTGCGCTGGTCGCGCTGCCGTTCCCGCGCACCCTGCTCGGCCCGACCGCCGCCGAACGGGCCGCGCGCGAGACGCCGGCCGAAGTGGCGCGTGGCCTGATCGCAGGCGCCCGGGAGGTGCGCCGGATCCGGCCGGTCCGGGCCGCCTTGCTCACGATGGGCGCCCACCGTCTCTGGTACGGCATCTGGACGGTGTGCACGGTGCTGCTCTACCGGAACTACTTCGACGACGACGGCATCTTCCGCGCCGGGCTCGGCGGACTCGGCCAAGTGGTGGCGGCGATCGCGACAGGTGGAGCGGTGGCCGCGCTGGTGACGCCCGCGGCGTTCCGGCGACTCGGCCCGGTGCGTTGGCCGGCGGCCATGCTGGCCGGCTCGGCCCTCGCCGCAGCCGGGCTGGGGCTGTTCTTCCGCCCGGGCTGGTTCGTGCTGGCCTCGCTGCTGCTCGGCTGCTCGTCGCAGTCGGTGAAGATCAGCGTGGACACGCTGATCCAGCAGCACATCGTCGACGCGTTCCGCGGCCGGGTGTTCGCGTTGTACGACATGGTGTTCAACCTCGCGCTCGTGCTGGCGGCGCTGCTCACCGCCGCCGTCCTGCCGGAGAACGGGCACAGCCCGGCGGCGGTCGTGGCCATCGCCGCCGGCTGGGCACTGACCGCCGGGGCCTACCTCACGAGCGCGCCGTCCACCATTCCCGCAGCTCCTGGACTGCCCGGTCCCGGCCCAGAGGACCGTGCTCCATCCGCAACGCCAGCAGGTGCCGGTACGCCTCGCCGACGAGCGGCCCGGCCGGGACGCCGAGCAGGTCC
>JAVHVB010000386.1:0-15301 GCA_032160775.1 Pseudonocardiales bacterium
GGCGGGCACCCGCTCGCTGGCCCAGACCATGCTGTTCGCGAGCAGGTGGTACGGGTGCTTCTGGTTGATCACCATCCCCGCGTGCCACTTCACGACCTTGTACAGCGGCACCCGCGCGGTGGCCTCGCTGCGCTCGCCGAGCTTCGTGAAGCGGTTCAGCGCGGAGTAGAAGCGTGCCGGGTCAAGGCCCAACTCGACGATGTTGTTACGCATGCGGTTGAGCAGCGGGATGTACATGACCGCACCGAGAATCAGGCCGGGGGAGGCGTTACGACCGACGAGGTCGATGAACAGCTTGCGCAGCTTCGCGTGGCCGAGTTCGTCGAGAACGGCGAAGTCGACGGCGATGTGCCGCGACTCGTCGTTGTTGATCTTCTCGAAGACCTGATGGCAGACCGGATCATGGACCTCTTCGAGCAGGAACTTCAGCAACGCACCGTCGAGGGCCACCTCGAGCATCGGGATGACGGTGCCCAACACGGACAGCGGCATGTCGTCGGCGTAGCGGTCCAGCCAGTCGATCGCCAGCCGGATGTTGACGTTCGGCTCCGGCATCTCGCCCTCGTCCAGCATTCCCCACCGTTGCATCAGGGCCAGCTCGGCGTTCGCGTGCCGCTGCTCCTCGGCGTGGAAGTACCGGTAGATCTCGGCGAGCGTCGGCGTGGGCGCCTTCGTCGCCATCGCCGCGAAGCCGCGCGCGCCGACGTTCTCGATCCAGGTCAGATCCGCCATGAACGCCTTGAGCCGCGGTTTGAACTCGGGGCTGATCGTCTCGGCGCCGGGCGCCGTCCAGTCGATGTCGGCCAGCGCCCACTGCCGGTCCTTGATCTTTCCGAGCATGTCATCGAGGTCCATTGCAAGACTCCGTTTCGTCAGTTCGGCGTGATCCGTCCGAGCAGGCCGGTGGCCCTGGTGAACGCGACCGGGTTCATCCGCTTCGTGCGCCAGAGCGCCTTGGCGTCGAGCTGTGGCATCACGTAGAGCCGGCCGCGGTCGTGGGCGTCGAGGCAGGTGCGCGCGACGCGTTGCGGCGACATGCCGGTCAGCCGCATCATCCGCTCGGCCAGCTCGCTCGAGCGCGCCGTGATGTGCTCGGTCTGCAGGATGTTGGTCTTCACGAACGTCGGGCAGAGGACGGTCACCCGCAGCCTGGTGCCGGAGAACTCAGCCGCCAGCGTCTCGGAGAGCGCCACCACGCCGGCCTTGCTGACGTTGTAGGGACCCATGGTCGGGGCGGAGGTGAAGCTCGCTGCGGAGGCGACGTTGATGATCCCGCCGCGGCCGGCTGCGCGCAGGATCGGCACGAAGACGTGGCAGCCGTGGATGACGCCGTTCAGGTTGATGCCGAGCACCTGGTTCCACTCGCCGATCGGTGTCACGCCGACCGCCGTCCCGCCGGCGCCGACGCCGGCGTTGTTGACGACGACCGTCGGTGGCGCGCTGAACCAGCTCTGCGCCTCGTCGGCGAGGGCCGCGACGTCGGTCAGCGACGCGACGTCGCAGCGCACCGCGAGCGCTTTGCCGCCGTGCTCGGCGATCGTGTCGACCGTCCGTTGCGCCGCGTCGAGATCGACGTCGCTGCACACGACGCGGCCGCCGCGCGACGCGAGCTCGCCGGCGAAGGCCGCGCCGATGCCGCTGCCGGCGCCGGTGACGACCGCTCTGCTGTCCTGGCTGCGTCGAGCTCCCATCCGATGAGTCCATCGGCAACCGTGCCATTTGTCAATGGCACGGTCGGCGGAGTGACCTAGCGGTCCGGGTCGCCACCCGGCGGGTCAGTCAGGACGCGCTGCGCCGCCTCGAAGCGGCTGTGACCCGCGGTGGCCGCTCGTACGTCGATTTCGTGGGCGGCCCGTTCCGGCGTGTAACCGCGGCCGAGCAGCAGGCCGACGGCTTGGTTGACGACGGACGACGACAGCACGGTGTCGGCCGGATGGCGGGAGGCGGGCAGGCGCAAGTGGTCGTCGAGGACGAAGTCGATCAGCCTGAGGCCGGTCAACGACGACAGGTCGGCGGCCAGGTCGACGAACGCGCCGGGCCGCCGGGCGTAGAAGATCACGACGAGCCGGCTGTCGGCAGGACGGGCAGTGTGCTGCGACAGCGGCATCCGCAACGAGCTGCCGATGTCGGCGGCCACGACTGTCGCTTCCAGCGCTGTGAACGTCACCGGACGCGCGCCGTCTCCCGCGATCACGCTCAGCCCCAGATACGACTGCACAGCCACGCTGGCGGCCGCCGCGAGCCGACGCAGTGTCTCGGCGAGGTCGGCGCCCGGCTCGTCCAGGGCATCGGTCAGCAGCGCCAGATCGGTCGCCAACGCCGCAGTGATCTCCACGAGGAGTGTGCTCCGCTGGGCGCTCCCGAGCGCCAACTCCGGCTGAACCAGGAGCCGAGCACAGCGAGCCGCCGGTACTCGGTGCGGAATGCGAGCGCGAGTCAGGACCCGCCTCGCTGCTACCCCGCGTCGTCGACCGTACTCGGTCCGGACTTGCCGTGCCGGGCCCTCGCCCGTCGAACTGCCTCATCGACGGTGCGCTGCGCGACGTCGGCCAACTTCGTCTGCTCGCGCTGGCTGATCTCGCGCAGCCGGGCGAACGCTTCGTCCGAGGTCGCCCCCGTGCGGCCACGGAGCAGTCCGATCGCCTGATCGATCACCGGTCGCGTGCTCAGCGCCTTCTGCAACTGCGCGGCAAGTGTCTGCGCCCGTCTCAGCACCTGCGCGTTGTGCACGGCGACTGCCGCCGGGGCGGCGAAAAGCTCGCCGAGGTGCGCGGCGTGCTCATCGAAGACGTCCTTGCCGTGCGCATAGACGTTGATCGCGCCGATCACCTGATCCGGCAGCAGCAGCGGAAGCGACAAGGCGCTGTGGACGCCGAGGCGCCCGACGCGGGGGCCGAAGTGCGGCCACATCTTCTCGCCGCCGAGGGAACCGGAGCGAACGGTCCGCCGTTCCAATGCGGCGGTGATGCACGGACCCTCTTGCACCGTGACGTACTGGATCTCGTCGATCACCTCGACGAACGGGTGGCTCGCGGCAAGTGCCTCGACCCGGTGCTCGGGGCCGTCCACGCGCAGCAGGGTCACGCCGGCGCCTTCGGCACCCGGAATGGCGTGCATCGCGAAACTGGCCACCCGCGTCAAGAGTTCGTCGAGCCCGAGGCTGTCGGTGACGAGGGTCGCGAGGCCGGCCAATCCCGTCTGTAGATCGGCAACGTCGGACTCGACCTGATCCGGATCGGGCAGATCCGAAGCGGTGGCTGCTTCGGGCGGCAAATCGGTCATCCATGTCCCCGTGGATGGGCTGCTCGGTTGATCGACTATATCCACCCGGCCGCGGATCCGGCCCGCCCCGCAGGTGGCGTAGATTGAACGGTGCTGAGCATCAGCCAGTCCGGGCCGGCAACTAGTTACGCCGTTGTCGTGAGCATTCGCTCGTAGCCGGGCACCCTCGATGGCCTCCCGACGGGTGTCCCCATATGACCATTGATCGTCTCTTGCCGTGCGCCGCCCGGGCCAAGGTGTTCTCGTGACCACGACGGCGCCGGCCGTTGAGCGCGGCAGCGACTACGCGGCCCTGATCAAGACCGTGCGCAACGCCGGGCTGCTCGATCGTCGGCTTGTCTCCTACGGCATTCGCGGGCTACTGACACTGGGCTTCTACGCGGTGACCTGCGTTGCGATCGTCTGGATGGGCGACTCGTGGTACCAGTTGCTCAGCGCGGTCGTCTTCGGTCTGGCGTGGGGACAGATCGCCTTCCTCGGCCACGACGCCGGGCACCAGGCGATCTTTCGCCGGCGCCGCAACAACGACGCCCTCGGCCGCGGGCTCGGCAACCTGCTGGTCGGGCTGAGCTACGGCTGGTGGGTGGACACCCACAACCGCCATCACGCGAATCCGAATCATGTCGATCGAGATCCGGACATCAGCGACGGCGTCCTCGCCTTCACGGCCGCACAGGCAGCGAAACGCAACGGCCCGATCAGCCGGTTCATCGCTCGACGGCAGGCCTGGCTGTTCTTCCCGCTGCTGACGCTCGAGGGGATCAGCTTGCACGTCGACAGCGTCATCGCGGTCAAGTCTGGTGCGTATCGGAGTGCGCGGGGTGGCAGCCGTCGTTTCGAGGCGATCGGCCTGATCGTGCACGCCTGCCTCTACGTGACGCTGTTGCTGCTGGTGATGTCACCGGAGAAGGCACTGGCGTTCGCGGCGGTACACCAGGCCGTGTGGGGGGTCTACATGGGCTGCACGTTCGCGCCGAACCACAAGGGCATGCCGATGATCGCGCCCGGCGACGAGCCCGACTACCTGCGACGCCAGGTGCTGACCTCGCGCAACGTGCGTGGCGGGTTGGTCACCGACTTCGCGTTGGGCGGCCTGAACTACCAGATCGAACACCATCTCTTCCCGAACATGCCGCGCGCCTCGCTCCGGCACGCGCAGCCGTTGGTCCGGGCGCACTGCGAGGGACTCGGCGTGTCGTACTGCGAGGCGTCCCTCATCGGCTCGTACCGGGCCGCCCTTGCGCACCTCCACGCCATGGGCGCGCCCCTGCGCGCCGAACCGACCTAACGCTCCTCTGCCGCGAGCTCGCGCAGGAAGCGGGTCGCGGCTACCGACTCGTAGAAGGTGCGTGCGGCCGGCAGGTGCTCGCCGCCTGCGCGGAGGTAGCAGTACGCAGCAGAGGTCGGCCGGTCCATCTCGAGCAGGGCCGCGGCGGCCGCGGCGGGGTCGCCGTCCAGGATCAACCGCCCGACGTTTGCCCACCGGGGCGTCTGACACTGATCGATCACCTCTCGCGCTTCCGCGACATGGTCGAGGTCGACCGCCAGCCAGCAGAAGTCACTGATGTCGAACTGCGGGAGGGCGTCCGCAAGCGGCTCGCCCATCGCCATCAGCTTGGCCCAGTCGCGCTCCGCTTGGTCCCTCTCGCCCCATCCCAGGGATATCAGCCCGTCGAAACACAAGGCCGGGGCGAAGGTCTGCGGGTCGCGGCCTTGTTCGGCCAGCGCGAGGCCGCGCAGCAGGTCGGCGCGAGCGCGGTCGTCCTGGTCGCGCGCGAACATGATCATCGCTCGCTGCGTCAGGACGCTGGATTCGGTGTAGAAGGTCTGGCCCTCCGGGATGCGGCTCAGGAACGCGTCGGCCAGCTCGAGCGCGTCATCCCAGGCGCCGCCGAGGTAGCTGAACTCGACCTCGTTGTAGAGGTACCACTGCCGGTTGTAAGGCGTGCCGCCGACCTCGTCGAAGGCCGCCTTCCACATGTTCAGCACCGCCCGTTCCTCGGACGCACTGCCGTATTGCGCCACCCCGGACAGCATGTTGTTCAGCGCGTGGTGCAGTTCCCAGACCGCGCCGCCCTGTCTGGCGATGTCGACCGCGCGCCGGGAATCGTCCAGGCCGCCGGGGTCGCCGAGCGCGCAACGGCTGGTGCCGCGGGCATCGAGGGCCCGGCCCACCAGATCCGCCCGGCCGTCGTCACCCAGCAGGCGCAGTGCCTCGGTGGCGAAGTCGACGGCGGCGGCATACTGGCCGGCCACCATGGCGAAACCGCTGCGGCCCACGAGCGCCTCGAGCCGGACGGGCGAGTCCGGATGTTCCGCGGTGAGCTCGTCGATGACGGCCAACCACCGGTTGGCCGCGCCGGGATCGAGTCGGTTCCACGCGTAGCGAGCGAGTAACAGCGCCGACCGGGCCGCGAGCTCGGAACGCCCGGCCGCGCGCAGCACGTCGAACGCCTCGGCGAGGATTTCCTCGCCGGTGCTGTCGGTATAGAGCCGCGCGAGGCCGCAGCGAAACATCAACTCACCGCGGTCGGGGTCGCCAGGAGCTGTCAGTTCGGTTGCTGCGCTGAGGTAACGCGCAGCCTGCGGGTAGGCCGACAGGCGCAGGGCACGCTCGCCCGCAATCCACAGCGCCGCGCGCGCCGCCGGCGCTATCGAGGAGATCTCCCGTCGCGCGGCCTTCAGGTAGCCGAGCGCTTCGAGGTAATGGTGCGCCACCAGCTCGGCGTGGTCGTCGGCGCGGCCGAGACTGGTGATCCAATCGGCGACCCGACGGTGCCGGTCGCTGCGTTCGGCCCGGGGGAGTTGGTTGTACGCGGCATCGCGGACGAGCGCGTGCCGGAAGGTGTACTCGATCTCGCCCTCGACCGAGGTCCGCCGCTCGCGCCGGATGAACTCGCGTTGCTCGAGTCGCCGCAGCGCAACCTCGACCTCGGCGCTCGGCACTGCGCCCATCGTGACGACCGAACCCAGCCAGAATGTGGCGCCCACCACCGACGCGTCCTGCAGTAGGCGCTTGAGCGCGGTATCGAGCGCGTCCAGTCGGGCGGCGAGGATGCCCTGCACGGTCTCGGGAATGGCGAGCGCGCTGTCGCCACCCTCGGTGATCATCCGGGCGAACTCTTCGGCGTAGAGCGGGTTACCGCTGGCGCGTTCGATGAGCCGGCGTTCGAGGTCGCCGGACAACAGCTGCCCGTCGAGCATGGCGGCGACGAGTCGGGCGGTGTCCGCCTCGGTCAGCGGGGGCAGCGCAACGGTCGTGGTGTTCGTCTTGCCACCGCCCCAGTGCGGGCGCCGCTCGAGCAGTTCCGGCCGCGCCGTCATGACCACCAACAAAGGCAGGCCGGCGCACTCGGCGGCAAGGTCGTCCAGGAAGTCCAGCAACCCGTCGTCGGCCCAGTGCAGGTCCTCCACGACGAGTACGGTGGGCCCGCGCTCGGCCAGGGACTCGAGGAAGCGCTGCCACGCGGGGAATGCCGCACCCGCTCGCGCGGCATCCCGGGCGCCGGGTTCGACCAGCCCGACGAGCGGTCGCAGGTCGCGTTCCACCCGGTCGGAGTCGGACGCCGGCAGGAGGCTGCGGACAGCCGCGGCCAGTTTGTCGGCGGCGATGTCCTTCGGGTCGCTGTCGAGGATGCCGGTCTCTGCTTTGACGATCTCGGCGAGCGCCCAAAAGCTGACGCCGTCGCCGTACGGCAGGCACTGACCCTGCCGCCACGTCACCAGCTCCGGCTCCGCGTCGATCACGCGCGCGAGCTCGTACAGCAGACGGGACTTTCCCGCACCCGGTACGGCGACGAGCGTCACGAGCTGCGGCTCGCGATGGTCCCGCATCCGTTCGAACGCGTCGCGCAGCAGGGCGAGCTCGCGGTCTCGGCCGACGAACGCGCTGCGCATGTGCGGGACGGCGCCGGTGCGCACGCGGGCGCGGGCCGAGTCGACCTCCCACACCGGTACCGGGCTTGCCTTGCCCTTGGCGTGCAGGGGCTCGTGGTCGGTGAAGGAAATGGTGGCGCGGGTCGCGCGGTAGGTCTGCTCGCCGACGAGAACACCGTTGACCGGAGCGGCCGATTGGATCCGCGAGGCGGTGTTGATGACGTCGCCGGCGACCATGCCCTCGCCTGCCGCCGCGTCGACGTCCAGTGATACCAGTGCCTCGCCGGTGTTGACGGCAAGGCGCAGCTCGAGATCGCGTTGCTCGCGCGCCCAGTCACGGATGGCGAGTGCGGCGCGAACAGCCCGCTCGGCGTCGTCCTCGTGGGAGATTGGCGCGCCGAAGACAGCGACGACGGCGTCGCCGATGAACTTCTCCACCGTCCCGCCGTGTCGTTGCAGTTCGTCGCGGACGTGCCGGTGGAAGGCGGACAGCAGTCCTTGGACGTCCTCGGGGTCCATCGTCTCGGCGCGGCCGGTGAAGCCGACCAGATCACAGAAGACGACGGATACGAGCTTGCGTTCGTGCCGCGGCGCCCCCATGGCGGCCGGTGCCGGCGGTCGGAGTTCGGTGGCACAGGCGTTGCAGAAGCGCGCCGCATTGTCGTTCACGACACCGCACGCTGGGCACTGCACGATCGAAGGATAGGCGGAACCGCGGTGGCAGACGTGGGTGTGTCGGATCACCTCGCGCGTGCGGTGGTTTGGCGGAGACCGTCTCGCGGGAATGCTCCGTTCGCGACTGCCGAAGTGGCGGCGCGACCTGAGGAGGTTGCTATGCGGCTAGGTGCAGCATTGTTCTTGATCGCGGTCGGGGCCATCCTGACCTGGGCGGTCGAGGTCGACAGCAAGAAGGGCTTCGACATCAACAACGCCGGCGTGATCCTGATGGTGGTCGGTGGGATCGGCCTGATCGCCGAACTGATCTACATGTCGGTGCGGCGGCGCTCCACGGTGGTGCAGACGAACGCGGCGGTACCGCCCGAGCGCAGCACGACCTACGTCCAGTAGATCCACGAACGTCAAAGGCCCCCCGGGGTTCTCCCGGGGGGCCTTTGCAAGTCGAAACGGTCTTGCAGCTCAGACGTCGTAGTAGAGCTCGAACTCGTGCGGGTGCGGGCGCAGCCGGATCGGGTCGATCTCATTGACCCGCTTGTAGCCGATCCACGCCTCGATGAGGTCGTCGGTGAACACGCCGCCCTCGGTGAGGTACTCGTGGTCGCGCTCGAGGTTGTCCAGCACCTCGGTGAGCGACCCGGGCACCTGGGTGATCGAGGCGGCCTCGTCCGGCGGCAGCTCGTAGAGGTCTTTGTCGACCGGTGCCGGCGGCTCGATCTTGTTGCGGATGCCGTCCACGCCGGCCATCAACATCGCCGAGAAGGCGAGGTAGGGGTTGCATGACGGGTCCGGCACCCGGAACTCGATCCGCTTGGCCTTCGGGTTGGTGCCGGTGATCGGCACCCGAATGCAGGCGGATCGGTTGCCGGCGCTGTACACCAGGTTGACCGGCGCCTCATAGCCCGGCACCAGCCGGTGGTAGGAGTTCACCGTCGGGTTGGTGAACGCGAGCAGCGACGGCGCGTGGTGCAGCAGCCCGCCGATGTAGTAGCGCGCCATGTCCGACAGTCCGGCGTAGCCGAGCTCGTCGTAGAACAGCGGCGCACCGTCCTTCCACAGCGACTGGTGCGAGTGCATGCCCGAGCCGTTGTCGCCGAACAGCGGCTTCGGCATGAACGTGGCGGTCTTGCCCGCCTCCCACGCGACGTTCTTGATGATGTACTTGAACTTCAGCACGTCGTCGGCGGCCTTGGTCAGCGTGTCGAACCGATAGTTGATCTCGGCCTGGCCGGCAGTGCCGACTTCGTGGTGCGCCCGCTCGATCGCGATGCCGGACTCGATCAGCGCCGTGCTCATCTGGTCGCGCAGGTCGGCGTAGTGGTCGACCGGCGGCACCGGGAAGTACCCGCCCTTGTACCGCGTCTTGTACCCGCGGTTGCCACCCTCCTCGACCCGGCCGGTGTTCCACGCGCCCTCGATCGAGTCGATGTGGTAGAAGCCCTCGTTCTGCGACGTCTGGAAGCGGACGTCGTCGAAGACGTAGAACTCGGCCTCCGGTCCGAAGTACACGGTGTCGGCGATCCCGGTGGTCTTCAGCCAGGCCTCGGCCTTGGTGGCCACCTGGCGCGGGTCGCGCTCGTACGGCTCGCCGGTGCGCGGCTCGACGATGGAGAAGTTGACGTTCAGCGTCTTCGCCGCCCGGAACGGGTCCACGTACGACGTCGTGACGTCTGGAATCAGCTTCATGTCCGATTTGTGGATCTGCGCGAACCCGCGGATCGACGAGCCGTCGAACATGACGCCCTCGGTGAAGAAATCCTCCGGCAGGCTGGCGGCGGGCACGTTGAAGTGCTGCTGCTGGCCGGGCAGGTCCGTGAACCGGACGTCGATGAACTGGACGTCCTCTTTCTTGATGAAGCTCAGGACCTCGTCGGAGCTGGTGAACATTCATCCTCCGTTGAACAGTGTTGGAGCCGCGAACCTATGCACGCGGGGTTGCTTGCCGGTGTCCCAAATGTTTCAGCCGTGTTTCGCGGTCAGCCTCGCACACCGCTCAAGCGCGCACGACGGCTGTGTCGGTCAACCGGTCGTGCAGCCCGCGGTTGTCCCGATCGAAGATCAACGCCGGGACGAACAGCAGCAGCAGTGCGGTGCGGCCGAGGATCCGCGGCGGGCCCACGGCGACGTCCTGGCTCACCCGGATCAGCCGCAGCCCGGCCAGGTACATGCCGATCGTGCGGCCAGCCACCAGCACCCCGACGATGTAGTCCAGGGCGAACGGGATCAGGCTCCAGCTGGCCGGCAGCCGGTTTGCGAACGTGTCGTCTGGGTGGTGCGGCACGAACAGAGCGGCAACGACCCCGGAGGCAAGCGCGTCGACGATGAATGCGACGAGCCGCGCGCCGGTGCCCGCAATCGAGCCACGGCCGGTCGCCGGCAGGCCGAGCCGCTCACCGCGGTACGCCTGCGGCGCGGTCGGCGAACTCAAGAGCGGCGGCGCACCGTGCGCTGCACGTTGCGCATCTTCGCGCCCTGGGGCATCGGGCCCTTGGGCATGCCGAGCGCTCGGCTGCCACCCAGCGCGGAGAGCCGCTTCTCAAGGGCGCCGACCTGCTCCTTCGACAGGTTGGCCGGCAGCTTGAGCAGGTACCGGTTGAGCTTGGCGAGCCGGACATCACCCTCGTCGGTGCCGATCGTGATGTCGTAGATCGGAGTGTCGCCGACGACCCGAGCCGTGCGCTTCTTCTCCTGCGCGAGCAGCCCGCGGACCCGGTGCGGCGCCCCTTCGCCGACCAGGACGACACCCGGCCGGCCGACCAGCCGGTGCACGGCATCGAGCTGGGTCGTCCCGGCGACGGCCTCGGTCAGCCGCCAGTCGCCGCGCAACTGCTGGCGCAGCATCCAGCCGGCCGCGCCGGCCTGTCCCTCGGCCTGCGCGAACATCGAACTCTGCGCCCGGCGGGAGAAAACGAACATGCCGATCACGACCGCGAACATCAGCGCCAGCGGGATCGGGATCCACAGCGAGTTGGTGAGCCAGTAGACGAGGACGTAGACGGCGGCACCGGCGGCGACCGCCCAGGCGATCATGATCGGCAGGAACTTCGGGTCCGCCTGCCGGGTGAGGGTGAACGCCTGCCGCACATTGCGGAACGTGTCGCGGCGCTTCTGCCGGTTGGCCGCCTTCAGCGCCTGCTTGTCCGCGCGGGTGAGTTTCGTCTTCGCCGGCTTGCCCGGACCCGCAGTTCGCGCCATGCGTCCAGGATAGTGGCCCGAGAACGGGTGCCTTCCGCCTTGGTCGGCCGGGACCAAAGACGGCGCACGATGTTGATCACGCAATTACTGTTCAGCGGATGTTTGCCTTTCGGCGTTGTGCTGCCGGTGTCCTCGCGACCGCTGCCTGCCTCACCCTGGCCGGGATCGCCGTGCCTGCCGCGGCCAGCCCCGCCCCACCCGTGGGCCGCCTGACGACCGTGCGGCAGGACACGTTCACGCACACGTTGCGGATCTCCGGTTGGGCCGTCGACCCGGCGCGTCCGCGGGCTGCCGTGCGCGTGCGGATCCTCGTCGACGGCGCCCCGATCCGCACAGTATGGGCCGACGAACCGTCGACCCACGCCGATGCGGCGTTCGGCCTCACCGGCGCGCACGGATACGCGGTCACGGTGACGAAGTCGCCGCGGGCGCACACGGTGACGGTGCGCTCACGCGGAGCGGACGCGGCGGCTCCGATGCGCACACTGTCGACGCGGCGGGTCGTGCACTTCTACCCGTCGCCAGGTGAGCGGATCGTCGACGTGGCGAAGCGGTACGTCGGGGGACGCTACGTCGAAGGGGGCGCGACGCCGCGCGGTTTCGACTGCTCCGGGTACACGATGTATGCCTACGCCCAGGCCGACGTCAAGAAGCTCGTGCACAACGCCGAGGCGCAGCGCCGTGGCATGCGGGCGATCAGCCGCGCGCATGCGCGCCCGGGAGATTTGGTCTTCTACCTGAGCGGCGGCTCGGCCTACCACGTCGCCATCTACGCGGGGCACGGCTGGCAGTACGCCGCGGCCACCGTGCGCGACGGCGTGCGGTACCAGCCGGTGTGGTCCAGCTACGTGCGCTACGGCACCGACTGGCATTGACTCAGCGCGCGGCCATCGCCTGTGCGTACAGTCGGCCGGCCCGGTAGGACGAGCGGACGAGCGGCCCGCTCATGACCCCGGTGAAGCCGAGGTCCTCGGCCTCTTCGCGCAACTCGACGAACTCGTCCGGCTTCACCCAGCGCTCTACCGGGTGGTGCTTCGCCGACGGCCGCAGGTACTGAGTGATCGTGACGAGCTCACAGCCCACCCCGCGCAGGTCGGCCAGAGCCTCGCTGATCTCGGCGCGCTCTTCGCCCATGCCGAGGATGAGGTTCGACTTTGTCACCAGGCCGGCCGCCCGTGCCTGTCGCAGGACCTCGAGCGAGCGCTCGTACCGGAAGCCGGGCCGGATGCGCCGGAAGATCCGCGGCACCGTCTCGATGTTGTGCGCGAACACTTCCGGCCGGCTGCTGAACACCTCGGCCAGCAGTTCCGGGATCGCGTTGAAGTCCGGGGCCAGCAGCTCGACGCCGGTGCCTTCGCCGTTCACGTGCCGAGTGACCGCGTGGATCTGCCGCACGGTCTCTGCGTAGAGCCACGCCCCGCCATCGGCCAGATCGTCGCGCGCCACGCCGGTGATGGTCGCGTAGCGCAACCCCATCGCCTGCACGCTCTCCGCGACGCGACGCGGCTCGTCCCGGTCGAGCGGCTGCGGCTTGCCCGTGTCGATCTGGCAGAAGTCGCAGCGCCGGGTGCACTGGTCGCCGCCGATGAGGAAGGTCGCCTCCCGGTCCTCCCAGCACTCGTAGATGTTCGGGCAGCCGGCTTCCTGACAGACGGTGTGCAGTCCTTCGCGCTGGACGAGCGCACGCAGTTCGGTGTACTCCGGGCCCATCGTCGCCCGGGTCTTGATCCACTCGGGTTTGCGCTCGATCGGGGTCTGCGTGTTGCGCTCCTCGATCCGCAGCATGCGGCGGCCCTCGGGGCGAACTGCGGTCACCGACCCACGGTAGCTCAGCCGCCCGCTATGCCGTGGCGAGCAGGCTGAGCGCGGCGACCAGGCAGGCCGTGAGCGCGGCCACGCCCACCCCGCCGATGATGAGGACCCGCCGCTCGGACCGGTTGGCCGAGGCGAGGGTGACGAGCATGACGACGGCGGCCACGGTGACCAGCAGAACGACGCCGAGCACCGACCCGGACGTCCGGCAGGCCAGTCCGCCGTCCCCGTGCATGCAACCGAACTTCGCGGCACCGGCGAGGAGCGCGTAGAGCCCGGCCACCAGGCCGTAGGCCCAGATGACGACGACGATCGACAGCCGGACGACGCGCAGTCGCGGGTCGACGACCTTCGCGTGCCTGGCCAACTGCTACCGAGCAGTGACGGGATCGAGGAGCAGGCCGGTAAGCCGGCGCTCCACGACTGGCAGCACGTCGGTCACCGGGACCTCCCGCCCGAGTTCCTTGCTCAGCGACGTGACGCCGGCGTCGGCGATGCCGCACGGGACGATCCGGTCGAACCAAGTGAGGTCGGGGGCGCAGTTGATCGCGAACCCGTGCAGGGTGACGCCCTGGGCGACCCGGATGCCGATCGCGGCGACCTTCCGGTCCGGGCCGCGGTCGTCGGCGGGCAGCCACACGCCGCTGCGGCCGGCGACCTGACCGGCGGTCAGGCCGAGTTCGGCGCAGACGTCGATCAGCACGCCCTCCATCCGGCGGACGTAGGCGACCACGTCGACGGGATCGGCCAGCCGCAGGATCGGGTAGCCGACGAGCTGCCCGGGGCCGTGCCAGGTGATCTTGCCGCCGCGGTCCACGTCGATCACCGGGGTGCCGTCCGTGGGCCGTTCTTCCGGCTCGGTGCGCTTGCCCGCGGTGTAGACCGACGGGTGTTCCAGCAGCAGGACGGTGTCCGGTGCGCTTCCCGCGACGACCTCGGCGTGGATCTCGCGCTGCCGGGCCCACGCCAGGTCGTACGGCACCAGGCCGGCCCGGATCACCCGCAGTTCACCCACGGCGGCAACGGTACCGAGATTCGGCGGGTCTCTCCTGGCGAGACCTGTGGACAACCGGGATTTGCGCCGCCGCGGCACCTAGGGTCGGCGCCATGAGCTCGCCACTCAGGGTTCGCGGCTACACGGTCGAACGGCGACTCGGCAGCGGCGCGACCGGCGATGTCTGGCAGGCCCGCGCCATCGGCTCCGGTGCTCTTGTCGCACTGAAACAGGTGCCGGTCGCCGATGAGGATCAGCGGGCCCGCGCTCGCTCCGAGGCCGCCCTGCTCGCCGCGCTCGATCACCCGAATCTGGTGCGGTTGCACACGCTGATCGAGGTCGAGGCAGCCGTAGTACTCGTGCTCGATCTCGCTGACGGCGGCTCGCTCGCCGAGCTGCTCGCCGCCCGCGGCCGGCTCGAGCCGGGGGAGGTGATCACCGCGATCGCGCCGATCGCGGCCGCGCTCGAGCACATGCACGACGCCGGCGTCGTGCATGGCGATGTCAGCGCGGCGAACAGCCTGTACACCGCCGGGGGCGCCCCGCTGCTCGCCGACGTCGGCGTGGCGCGGTTGACCGGCGACGAGGACGACGCCGCGGCCACCCCCGCCTACATCGACCCCGCCGTCGCGGCCGGCTACGTGCCGGGCGCGGCCAGCGACGTCTTCATGCTCGCCGGCGTCGCCCTGCACGCGCTCACCGGTGCCCCGCCCTGGCCGGATCCCGATCCGGTCGTGGCGCTCGCGCACGCGGAGGCCGGCGTGCTCGACGACGTGCCGCAGCGGCTGGCCGCGGCGGCCGTGCCGCCCGCCATGGCCGCGGCGCTCAGCCGCGCACTCGACGTCGATCCGCGCCGGCGCGGAACCGCGGCCGACCTCGCCCTGGACCTCGCGCACAGTGCCCCGGCGGTCGCCGTCGATCTCGCCGCCGGGAGTGCACCCGATGCCACCGGCTCCTGGTCCGGGCCGCGACATGCCGTGCGGCTGCCGACCGACCCGCCGCCGACCCGACTGGTCGCCCGGCCCCGGCCGGTCATCCCGCGCCCCCCGCACGGCCGGCGCAACCGGCGCGGTCGCATTCGGCGCGCGCCGCTCGTCGTGGCGCTTGCCGTCGCGGGTGTGGTGGCGGCGGCCGGAATCGTGGTCGTCACGAACGGGGGAGGCGTGCCGCGGCCCCGTGCCGTCCCGGCTTCGCCCGTACCTGCTTCGCCCTTGCCGGCATCGCCGTTGCCGATGAGAGGTGACGGGACCGGGGTCGCGGCCGGCCGGGCGGAGCTCGATTGGGTGGCGGAACTGGACCGGCTCGACGCCGTCCGGGCGCGGGCCTTCGCGCGCCGCCGGCCCGCGCTGCTGCGCAATGTCTACCTCTCCGGTGCGCTGCGCGTCGCAGACGCTGCGACGCTCAGCCGCCTCGTTCCGGCCGGCTGCGAGCTGCGCGGCGCCCGGACCAGCTACTCAGCCACCCGGG
>JAVHVB010000387.1:0-19716 GCA_032160775.1 Pseudonocardiales bacterium
GCAGTCTCGGTTCGAGTCCGAGTCCCCCAGCCACCGAATGCCTAGTCGTCGAGGGAAGGTGCCGCCCCGCCGTGCCTGACGCCCCCACCGCCGTCCTCGTCCTTGCCGCCGGCGAGGGCGACCAGATGAACTCGCGAACGCTGGCCCACGTGCTGCACGCCTTCGGCGGCCGCACGATGCTCGATCACGTGCTCGCCGCCGTCGAGCCGCTCTCCCCCACGACCACGGTCGTGCTGCTCGGCGAACGAGGAGAGCAGGTCGCCGAGCACCTCGCCGCGGTGGCGCCGCGCGCGATCGCCGCCACCGACCGGGAGCAAGCGCACCGCGCCCTGCCCGACTCAGGACCCGTGCTCGTCGTCGCCGGCGACGCACCGATGGTCACGTCGGCCGAACTGGCCCAGGTGATCTCCCTCGGCGCGCCCGCCCGGCTCGCCGATGCAGCCGGAAAATCCGTCGCTGTCGTCGTCGACGCGAAGGAGTTGCCGCGCACCGTCGGCGCGCTCGACGTTGCCGGCAAGGTGTTGTCGGCGAACACCGTCGCGCACCGAGTCCACAATCGCCAGCACCTCGCGAATGTGCGTCGGGAGTTCAATCAACGGCTCCTAGAGGCACATATGCGGGCAGGGGTCACCGTCGTCGATCCGGCGACCACCTGGGTCGACGCTGGCGTGGCGATCGAAGCCGACGTCACCCTGTGGCCGTCGGTCGACCTGCACGGGACGACGACGATCGGCGCCGGCGCGTCGATCGGTCCGGACGTCACACTCACCGACACCGCGGTCGGCGCGGACGCGCGCATCTCGCGCACTGTTGCGGTCGAAGCACGCATCGGCGCGCGCGCCACGGTCGGCCCGTTTGCCTATCTGCGCCCGGGCACCGATCTGGCCGACGAGGTGCACATCGGCACCTACGTCGAGCTCAAGAAGGCCACTGTCGGCGTCGGTACGAAGATCCCGCACCTGAGCTACGTCGGCGACGCGACGATCGGCGAGCACAGCAACATCGGCGCCGCCACGGTCTTCGTGAACTACGACGGCGTGGAGAAGCACCACACCGTGATCGGCAGCCACGCCCGCACCGGCGCGGACAACATGTTCGTCGCGCCGGTCGAGGTCGGCGACGGTGCGTACACGGCGGCCGGATCGGTGATCACCCAGGACGTCCCGTCCGGCGCCATGGGCGTGGCCCGCGCCCCGCAACGAAACGTGGCAGGCTGGGTGGCGCGAAAGCGACCCGGCACTCCCGCAGCCGAAGCGGCCGCCCGCGCGCAGGAACGACAGGAAGACTGAGATGTCGAATCTCGTAGTTGCCGGCCGCAAGAGCCTCGTCCTGCTCTCCGGCAGCGCGTACCCCCAGTTGGCCGACGAAATCGCCGCACAGATCGGCACGCACGTCACCCCGACGACGCGACGCCAGTTCGCGAACGGCGAGCTGTTCATCCGGCCGAACGAGTCGGTGCGCGGCAGTGACGCCTTCGTCATCCAGTCGCACACCACGCCGATCAACGACTGGGTGATGGAAAGCCTGATCCTGGTCGACGCGCTGAAGCGGGCGTCGGCAAAGCGGATCACGGTGGTCGCGCCGTTCTACCCCTACGCCCGGCAGGACAAGAAGCACCGTGGCCGCGAGCCAATCTCGGCCAGGCTGATCGCGGACATGTTCAAGACCGCGGGCGCCGACCGGCTGATGGCCGTCGACCTGCACACCGCGCAGATCCAGGGCTTCTTCGACGGCCCGGTCGATCACCTGTTCGCGCTGCCGATCCTTGCCGACCACGTCCGCAAGCGATACGGCCGCGAGGACATGGTCGTCGTGTCGCCGGACACCGGCCGGGTGCGCACCGCCGAGCAGTGGGCGGACGCGCTGGGCGGGCTGGACATCGCCTTCGTCCACAAGACGCACAACATCGACGCCGCCAACGAGGTCGTGGCGAACCGCGTGGTCGGCGAGATCGGCGGCCGGCTCTGCCTGCTCATCGACGACATGATCGACACGGGCGGCTCGATCACCAAGGCCGCCGAACTGCTGTTCGACGAGGGCGCGACCGACGTCATCGTCGCGGCCACCCACGGCATCTTCTCCGGCGCGGCGACCGACCTGCTGAAGAACAGCAGGATCAGCGAGATCGTCGTCACGAACACGCTGCCCATCCGGCCGGAGCAGGAGTTCGACAAGCTGACCGTGCTTTCGATCGCGCCTCTGCTCGGCATGGCGATCAAAGAGGTGTTCGAGGACGGCTCCGTCACCAGTCTGTTCGCCGGCCGCAGCTGACCCCCGGGCGACCCGGGTGGTCGGGACCGACCACTCAGCGGATGCCGGAATCGACCACCAGCCGGACGAACGGGGTCCGGTCGGCACCGACCAGGACGACCCGCGACGCGGTCGACTGGTAGCCGCCTAGGTTCGTGGCGATGATCCGACAGCGGCCGGACGCGACCGTCAGGTGGAAGTAGCCGTGGTCATCGGTGTGCGCGCGGGCGATCACGACCCCCGAGCGCGACGCGACGACGGCCGCGCCGGCCACCGGGCGGGGCGGGCACGGCACTCCCTGCTGAGCTACCGGGCAGCTTGGTGCCGACAGCACCCTGCCGCTGACGGCGGCAGCCGGCGTCGAGGCAGAACTGGACGCGCAGCCGGCGAGCAGCAGCGCGGCGGGCACAGCGAGGACCGCAGGTTTCATGGCCGCGCCTTCCGTTCAGCAACTTGAGACACGTTCAGCCACTATGACGAGATGGGCGGTGCTCGGCGATCCGGGCGAACTGCGTGACGTCCAGCGTCTCGCCCCGTGCCTGCGGATCCACTCCCGCCGCGCGCAGGGCCGTCTCCGCGGCCGCCGCCGATCCGGCCCAGCCGGCCAGTGCCGCGCGCAGCGTCTTGCGCCGCTGGGCGAAGGCGGCGTCGACGGCGGCGAACACCTCGGCCCGGGTCGCACTCGTGGCCGGAGGTTCGCGGCAGATCAACCGGACCAGGCCGGACCCGACGTTCGGGACCGGCCAGAACACCGCGGCCGGGACCGTTCCGGCACGGGTGGCCGTCGCGTACCACGCAGTCTTGACGCTCGGCACGCCGTAGGTGCGCGAGCCGGGCGGGGCGACCAGCCGGTCGGCGACCTCGGCCTGCACCATCACCAGCCCGCGCCGGAGGGACGGCACGACCTGGAGCAGGTGCAGCACGACCGGGACCGCGACGTTGTAGGGCAGGTTCGCGACCAGTGCGGTCGGCGTGCCGGGCAGGTCGGTCAGCCGCAGTGCGTCGGCGGTGACGACGGTCAGCGGCGCGCCGGGCAGCCGCTCCGCGACGGTCGCCGGCAACGCGTCGGCGAGCACGGCGTCGATCTCGACAGCCAGGACGGGGTGGCCGCCGGCCAGCAGGCCCAGGGTGAGCGAGCCGAGCCCCGGTCCGATCTCGAGCACCGGCTCGCCAGTCTCGAGCTCAGCGGTTCGGACGATGCGGCGGATGGTGTTCGGGTCGTGCAGGAAGTTCTGGCCCAGCGTCTTGGTCGGGCGCACGCCGAGCCGGTCGGCAAGCGCGCGGATGTCCGCCGGCCCGAGCAGGCTCACGGCCCGATCCTGCTACTTACGTCGCCGATCTCTGACGCTGTTCGTCGTCCACGCGCCTGTCCACGCACCACGGATCGCACATGATCCGTGGACGTAGTGCGGGTCAGTACCAGCCCGCGGACTGCCAGAACGACCACGCGCCGCAGGGCGAGCCGTACCGCTCCCCGATGTAACCCAAGCCCCACTTGATCTGCGTGGTGGCGTCGTTCTGCCAGTCCGGCCCGGCGCTCGCCATCTTCGAGCCGGGCAGCGCCTGCGGGATGCCGTACGCGCCGCTGCTGCCGTTCGCGGCGTGCACGTTCCAGCCGCTCTCGCTGTTCCACAGCACGACCAGGCAGTCGAACTGCGCCTGACTGTCCCAGCCGTAGTTGGCCAGCAGGCTGCGCGCGATCGCCTTGGCTGAGCCGGGGCTGGGCGCAGGCACCGAAGGGGCGCTCAGGGTCGAGTTGTGCGGTTGCGTGACGCGGCGGGTGCCGACGGCGACGATCTGCGACGTCGGCTTGGCGAGTACGCGCGATTTCACCAGCGTCCGGCCGGCGAGCTTGCCGTCCACGAAGACGAGGGCGTAGGTCATCCGCGCGTGCCCGGCCCGGCCGCGCCGGACGATTTCGGTCGTGCCGGCGCGCATGTCGGCGTTCTTGTGCCGGACCACCCGGTAGGGCAACTTCTTGAGCTTGGTCACGAGCCGCTTGTCGACCCGCTCGACGCGCACGGTCTGGCCGCCGACGACCGACGAGTCCGAGGGGACGGACAGCCGGTCGCGGCCGGTCAGCGTGATGCCGAGGTCGGCAAGCACCTCACCGACGGTCGGATCAGTGGTGGTGACCTGCTGGCGAGTGCCGTCGTGCACGACGGTGACCATCCGCGGTGTGCGGATCGCGATGTCGGTGGCGCCGAGCGGCAGCCGCCGGGCGCGGGACACCGAGACGAAGTCCTGCCCGGAGTAGCCGAGCTGGGCGAGAGCGTCGGCAACGGTCGGGGCCGTCGTCCAGACGTCGGTGCGCACGCCGTCGACGTCGAGGTGCAGCAGCCGGCCGCGGCGCAACACGATCCGGCCGCCGTCCGAGACCTCGGACGAGGCCGCCGGCGCGAGCAGATCGTGCGAAGTGACGCGGTAGCCGGCGTCCGCCAGCACCTCGCCAACCCGGCCGGCGGTGGTGTGGATGGCCTGCACGTGGCCGTCCACGACGAGGTCGACCGTCTTGTCGACGGAGTTCCACAGAGCCGGCAGGGAGACCAGTCCGGCCAACACGGCGCCGTATAGGCCGTACTTCACGCTGCGCAGCACTGAGCGAGCTCCTCGGGGTCTCCGGCGGGGCGGGAGGGTGCTTGATTGGTCACGGAACAATAACGGATGCCGTCGGCCGGGCAAAACCCCGGGCCGAGATCGAGGCCCAAGGCCCCGGCCATTCGTCCCGTTAAGCGAAGTTGTCCGCCCTTCGGGACGTGTACACGTCGCGAAGGGCGGACAACTTGCGCGATGGGCGACTACAGGTAGGCGCCGCACACGGGCCAGGGGCTCGACCCGCGAGCGTTGTACAACCGGCTCGCGACCGCGATCTGTTCCTCGCGGGTGGCCAGGTCAGCGCGGGGGGCGTAGGCGCCACCACCGTTGGACAACCACGTCGAGTAGTCGAACTGCACCCCGCCGTAGAAGCCGTTGCCGGTGTTGATGTGCCAGTTGCCGCCGGACTCGCACTGCGCGAGGGCGTCCCAGTTCAGGCCGTTGTTCAGCAGCGGCCGTTGCTTGGTGCCGACCCGCACGACCTGCGCCGAGGGCTGGACGAGCACCCGCCGGTTGATCACCGTGCGGTGATCGAAGTGCCGGTTGATGTTCACGACCCGGTAGGTGACGAGCGCCGAACCGGTCTTGCCCCGCGTCAGGATCTTGCTCTGGTCGGAGTACATCGACGAGTCGTAGTGCCGGATCACCGAGAACGGGACGACCTCGTGCCGGCTGACCGTGTGCGTGTTGATCCGCAGCACGCGGATCTTCATGCCGTTCTCGATCGCCTTGGTGCGCACGGGGCGCACCTGGTCGTCGCCGAGCTTGATGTTCAGCTGGCGCAGGGCGCCTCCGACGGTCATCGCCGTCGTGGTGGCGTCCAGGGTCTTGCCGTCGTGCTTGATGACGACGTGCCGCGGGGTGCGCAGCACGAGGTCGGACGGCGACAGCGGCAGCCGCTTGAACCGGGACACCGAAACGAGTTCCGATGCCGGGTAGCCGAGCGCGGCGAGCGCGTCCGACACGGTCGGGGCGGTCGTCCACACGTCGCGCTGCTTGCCATCGACGACCAGGTGGAGCAGACGACCCTGCTTCAGCACGATCGTCGCGTCGTCGGAGATGCCCGAGCCGAGGGACGGCGCGACGATGTCGTGCGGTCCGACGGTGTAGCCGGCGTCCTTCAGGGCGCCCGCGACATCGCTTGCGGAGGTATCGAGGTGCTGTGTCTGGCCGTCGACCACCAGGGTGATCGGCGTGCCACTGGCGGCAGTTGCGAAGGCGGCGGTCCCGCCCACAACACCAGCCAGCACTGCACCGTAGAGGCCGTACTTGACGCTGCGACGCACATAAACTCCTATCGTCAGTCGCACGCTTCGCGCACTCGATTGATCTGCGAAACGCTAGCCAGAGCAAGCGCAGACGCAAAAACCGGGCGGCACGAATTGCCCGGTTTGGCCGGTTCACCAGGTCCTGGCCATTGATCGACTGACGACGCTGCAAGCGCTCCAAGCCCCCCGGTCATGGGGGTTACAGCGGGGTGGCCGATCAGGGGTGCGTGCAATTGCAAGCACTTGTGTGAGAGCGGCCACCCGCGGCGTGTCTCTGCGGCTGAACCGCCTCGGAACCGCCGCCGATCAACTCAGCCTGATGCCGAACACCCGCTCGCCGGTGGCCGCCACCGCGGCGCACAGCGCGTCGACGTCGTGACCGCCGGCGTCCGCCAAACCCTGCACCGTCAACGGCAGCAGGCGCGGCGCGTTCGGCCGGCCCCGGTAGGGGTGCGGGGTCAGGAACGGGGCGTCGCTCTCCACCAGCAGGTGCTCGATCGGTACGCCGGCGGCAGCTGCCCGCAGGGCCGGCGCGTTCCGGAAGGTGATCACGCCGGGGAAGGACAGCACGTAACCCGCGTCGACGCACTCGCGCGCCATCTGCTCGTCGCCGGAGAAGGCGTGGAACACGACGAGATCGGGTGCCCCCTCCTCGCGCAGCACGCGGAGCACGTCCGCGTGCGCATCCCGGTCGTGGATCATCAGCGGCTTGCCCACGCGCTTGGCCAAGTCGATGTGCCGGCGGAAGTGCTCTTGCTGCGCCGCGGGTTCCGTGCGGTCCCAGTAGTAGTCCAGTCCGGTCTCGCCGACCGCCACGACCCGCGGGTCCGCGGCGAGCTGCTCAAGGACGCGGTATCCCTCGTCGTCGAGCTCGCCGATCTCGGTCGGGTGCACAGCGACCGCTGCGTACACATCCGGGTGCCGGCGCGCCGCGTCGACGCACCACTGCGACGACGCGACCGTGTCGCCGACGGTGATCGCCGCGACCACCCCGACGGCCCGTGCCTCGCGCAGCACGTCCGCGACGAACTCCGTCGAGGGTGCGAGGCCGGCGCGCTGCGCCATCGCGTCGAGGTGCGTGTGCGCGTCGAACACCGGCACGGACACCCGCCTGATCTCGGTTTTGGCGTCCCGACCGGCCATATGACGCCCGGACGCCAAAACCGGGTCAGTCACCGGGGGCGAGGCGGGCGAGTTCCTCGTCGACCACCGACGGGTCGAGCTTCGCGAAGATCGGCGTCGGCGGCGCGAGCAGCCGGCCCGCCTCGATCGGCGTCGACGCCCACCGCGCGCCGGTCTCGTAGTTCCCGGTCAGCACCGAGTAGGACGGCGAACCGGCCGCGGTCGGTTCGTCCACCTCGACGAGCTCGGGCATCGCAGCCCACCCGTCGGCGCCACGGATCATCGCGTGCACCTGCGACGAGGACGACGGGAGGAACGGGGTCAGCAGCGTCTTCGCGTCGTCGACGATCTGCAGCGCGACGTGCAGCACCGACGCCATCCGGTCCGGATCGCTCGTCCTCAGCTTCCACGGCTCCATGTCGGACAAGTACTTGTTCGCGGCGCCGACGACGTTCATCGCCTCACCGATCGCCGCCTTCTGCCGGGATCGCGCCAGCAGCTCGCCGACGGTCGCGAACGCGCCGCGTGACGTCTCGAGCAGCGCGTGGTCGGCGTCGGTGAGCGCGCCGGCCGCCGGGATCGCGCCGAGGTTCTTCGAGACCATCGACACCGTCCGGTTGACGAGGTTGCCCCACGTCCCCACGAGCTCCTCGTTGTTGCGCCGGACGAACTCCGACCAGGTGAAGTCGGTGTCCTGGCTCTCCGGGCCGGCGACCGCGAGGTAGTAGCGCAGCGCGTCCGCGTCGTAGCGGGACAGCATGTCGCCGACGTAGATGACGACCGAGCGCGACGACGAGAACTTCTTGCCCTCCATGGTCAGGAACTCGCTGGAGACCACCTCGTGCGGCCGGTTCAACGCGCCGAGCGGACCCGGCTTTCCGCCCTTCGCCCCGATGCCGGAGTAGCCGAACAGCATCGCCGGCCAGATCTCGGAGTGGAAGACGATGTTGTCCTTGCCCATGAAGTAGTACGCGCGCGAGTCCGGGTCCTGCCAGAACGGCCGCCACGCGTCCGGGTCGCCGGTGCGCCGCGCCCACTCGATGGAGGCCGACAGATAGCCGATCACCGCGTCGAACCAGACGTAGATCCTCTTGTCCGGCCGGTCCCGCCAGCCGTCGAGGGGCACCGGCACACCCCAGTCGAGGTCGCGGGTGATGGCCCGCGGCTTCAGGTCGTCCAGCAGGTTCAGACTGAACCGCTGGACGTTGGGCCGCCAGTGGTCCTGCTTCTTCAACCAGTCGCCGAGCACTTCGGCGAACGCCGGCAGGTCGAGGAAGTAGTGCTCGGTCTCCACGAACTTCGGCGTCTCGCCGTTGATCCGGCTGCGCGGGTCGATCAGGTCGATCGGATCGAGCTGGTTGCCGCAGTTGTCGCACTGGTCGCCGCGGGCGCTCGGGTAGCTGCAGATCGGGCAGGTGCCTTCGATGTAGCGGTCGGGCAGCGTGCGGCCGGTGGACGGGCTGATCGCGCCGAGCTGGGTCTGCGGGAAGATGTAGCCGTTCGCCAGCAGCGCGAGGAACAGCTGCTGGGTCACCTCGTAGTGGTTCTGCGTGGTCGTCCGGGTGAACAGGTCGTAGGACAGCCCGAGGTTCTGCAAGTCCTTCGCGATCACCAGCGCGTTGCGGTCGGCCAGCGCGCGCGGGGTGACGCCTTCCTTGTCCGCCTGCACTTGGATCGGCGTGCCGTGCTCGTCCGTCCCGCTGACCATCAACACCTTGTTGCCGGCCATCCGCTGGTACCGCGCGAACACGTCCGACGGCACGCCGAAGCCGGCGACGTGCCCGATGTGCCGCGGACCGTTGGCGTACGGCCACGCGACCGCGGTCAAGATGTGCTCGCTACTCACGCGGCCTCCTTCGTCGGCCGCGTTCGGGCTGCCCTGGCTACTCGTTCGCTCGCAAGCTCGCTCACCTGCCCAGCCTAGTGAGCCGGTGCTGCCGGGTTAGGGCGAGCGGAGGATGGGGTCCTTGAGGTCGAAGTAGGTGATGTCGCCCATGAGCTTCCAGCCTTCATCCAACTCCGCGCGGATCTCCTCCGGCGGTTCCGTGCCCTCGCCCTGGCGCGCGGCGTCCTCGGAGCGGAAGTAGATCGCGTCGACGTCGCGCCCGCCCTCGCCTTCGATCATCAACCCGCCGATGATGTCCGGGCGGCCCTCCCGAAGGCTGTCGTCGTGCGCGCTCATGACGTCGTGCATGCGGCGGACGTCGTCGCTCTGACCGCGCATGATCTGCACGAACCCGGCGTCGTCCGAACCTCCGTCGAGGAACACCTCGACCCGCTCGGAGTCGAGGAACTCGGGCTCGCCGTCGAACTTTTCGGCGACGTCGGCAAACCACTCGCCCTGCTCCGGCCGATCGCTGTTCGCACGTGCGGCGTCGGCCGACTCGAACCGGGCCAGCGCGATGAACCTGCCGTCCTCGGTGATTCCGGCGGTCGTGCCGAGCCAGCCCGTGGCGTCCGGTTGCAGCGCTTCCTGCCACCGATCGAGCGCGGCCCGCAGACCCGCTTCGTCCTTGACCTTCGCCTGGATGACCTGGATGAACATCGCTATCCCCCACTCATTCGCTGATCAGGCGATCGTTCTCGCCCGCGGGGCCGGGGACAAGGGCTGGCCCGTCAGTTTCCTTTGCTTGTAACCACCGCGTCGAACACCACGCGCTTCGGCAGCCCGCGGTCACGTGCCACGGCGGCGATCGCCTCCTTGCGCAGTTCCCCGGCGGCCTCGCGAGCGGCCACCTCGCCGGCGAGCGTCCTGGGCTCGGCAGCATCGGCCGTCTCGGGCGCGCCGCCGACCACCAGCGTGATCTCGCCGAGCACGCCGTTCGCCGCCCAGTCGGCGAGCTCGCCGAGCGCGCCCCGGCGGATCTCCTCATGAGTCTTGGTCAGCTCGCGGCACACGGCGGCCGGCCGGTCGGCGCCGAACGCCGCGGCCAGCTCGGCCAGCGTGCCGGGCAGTCGGCGCGCCGCCTCGAACAGGACCAGCGTGCGTGGCTCGACCGCGAGCGCCGCCAGGGCGCGGGCCCGCTCGCCGCCCTTGCGCGGCAGGAAGCCCTCGAAGCAGAACCGATCGACGGGCAGGCCGGACACCGCGAGCGCGGCCGTCACCGCGGACGGCCCGGGCAGGGTGGTGACGTGAATCCCGGCCGCGACCGCGGCGCTCACCACCCGGTAGCCGGGATCGGAGACCGACGGCATCCCCGCATCGGTCACGACCAGGACGTCGTGGCCCGCGTGCAGCTCCTCGATCAGCTGCGGCACCCGAGTGGCCTCGTTCGCGTCGTAGAACGACAGGATGCGTCCGCTCGGGGAGACACCGAGATCGGCGCACAGCCGGCGTAGCCGGCGGGTGTCCTCGGCGGCGATCACCGGCGCGGACGCGAGCGCGGCACGCAGCCGGACGGATCCGTCCTCGGGCCGGCCGAGCGGCGCACCGGCGAGCAGTACCCGTCCCGGCTCAGTCACCGCCCTAGTATCGACGGCGTGACGGCGACGCTCGAGGCACCGGCTGCCGCCGCGCCGGAGGACGCCGAACCTCCCGAGCCGGCCGAGCCGGCCCGCCCCGCCCCCGCCGCACTGGTTCCGTGGGAGGACCCGCACCCGTGGATGGGGTGGCTGTCCACTGCGGTGATCGCGGTCTTCGCCGCGCTGACCCGGTTCTGGGCGCTGGGCTGGCCGCCCGGCCAGAACGTCATGCCGAAGCACGGGATGAGCTTCGACGAGGTGTACTACGCGGTCGAGGCCCAGGAAATGCTGCGCTACGGCTACGAGGACAACCGCGGGTACCAGTTCATCGTCCACCCGCCGCTCGGCAAGTGGCTGATCGCGTTCGGTGAGTGGCTGGTGGACAGCCCTGGAACGTCCCAGCAGTACCTCACCAACTCGCTGGGCTGGCGCATCATGCCTGCGCTGTTCGGCTGCTTCACAGTGCTCATCGTGGCCCGCACGGTGCGCCGGATCATGCGCTCGAACCTGTTCGGCTTCATTGCCGGCGCCCTCATGTGCATGGAGGGGCTGTCGCTGGTCCTCGCCCGGACCGCGATCCTCGACGTCTTCCTCCAGTTCTTCGTGGTGGCCGCCTTCGGCGCGCTGGTCGTCGACCGGGACAAGCTGCGCGGGCGGCTTGCCGGCCTGATCGCCGACGGTGCCGATCTGGCGCACGGCGTGCCGACGCTCGGGCCGCGGCCGTGGCGGCTGCTCGGCGGCGTACTGCTCGGGTTCGCCTGCGCGGTGAAGTGGACGGGCGCGTACTTCTTTCTCGCGTTCATCTTGATGTCTCTCGTATGGGACCGCGCTGCGCTCAAGTCCGCCGGGGTGCGCCGGCCCACGTCCAACTGGCTGCGCCGCGCGGTCCTGCCCGGAGCGGGCTCACTGTTGCTCGCGCCGCTCGGTGCCTATCTGCTGACCTATCTCGGCTGGTTCGTCGGCGAGAACAGCTTCAACCGGCACTGGGCCGACAGCCACGAGGCGTCCGCGCGACTGAACCTGTTCGGGCTGCGCGTGCCGTTCAACTGGGGCTGGGTGCCCGGACCGCTGCGGTCGCTCGGGTGGAACACGCTGGACGCGTACCGGTTCCACGTGAGCCTGACGAGCCCGCACGCCTACCAGTCGAACCCGTGGAGCTGGCTGGTACTGGGTCGCCCGGTGGACTTCTATTACGAGAGCACCAAGAACACCTGCGGCGCGCCCAGTTGCTCGCGCGAGATCCAGCTGATCGGCACCCCGCTGATGTGGTGGGCGTTCATGCCGATGCTGCTGTGGCTCGCCTGGCACTGGCTGACGACCCGCGACTGGCGCGCCGCCGCGGTGTGGGTCGCTTTCATCGCCGGCTGGCTCGTCTGGTTCCAGCACCTGAACCGGACGATGTTCCTGTTCTACATGGCGCCCCTGGTGCCGTTCCTGGTCATCGGGTTGACGCTTGCCCTGGGGACGATGCTCGGTCCGGGGGTCGGGCCGGAACCGGTCCGCGACCGGGTCGCCGAGGCAGTCGATCCGGCGGCGCGCAAGGCGGCTGAGGAGTTCGTGGAGCAGCACACGCGCGCGGTGCGCCGGCGGTACTGGGGACTCGCCGGCGTGTGCGCCTTCCTCGGCCTGGTCATCGTCGACTTCGCCTGGATGTGGCCCCTGTTCACCGGCGGTCTGCTCACCTACGACCAGTGGCACGCGCATATGTGGCTGCCCTCCTGGGTATGACGCGGGATAGGAGGGCAGTTGGCCTCCTTCACCTGCACTCAACAAAGGAGTGGTCATGAGTTTGTCGGCGAGACTGCGCCGTGCCCCGCTGCGCCTGGTCAGTGGCGCGTACATCGTGAACAGCGGTGTGACGAAGCTCGGCGCCGACGACGTGACCGCGAAGCAGCTGCACGGCACTGCGTCAGGTGCCTACCCGTTCGTCGAGAAGATCCAGCCGAAGATGCTGGCCAACGGGCTCGGCGTGGCCGAGATCGCCGTCGGCGGCGCGCTGCTCCTGCCGATCGTCTCCCCGCTGGTCGCCGGCGCCGCGCTCGTCGGGTTCTCCAGCGCGGTGCTGAAGATGTACTGGGACGCCCCCGGTATGCACGAGACCGACAGCCCGCGGCCGACCGAACGCGGGGTGCCGCTCGCGAAGGACGTCTGGCTGTTGGGCATGGGGCTCGGCCTGATGGCCGACGCGGCTTTCGAGCCGGCCCACGACAAGGTGGTCGAGCTCGAGGCGACCGTGGCGCAGAAGCGCGCGGAGAAATCCCGGCGCGCCCGGCGCAAGGCGAAGAAGGCCGCCCGCAGCGCGAACGCCGACCAGCTCAAGCAACTGCGTGCGAACGCCATGGAGCTGCAGGCTGAGGCGAGCAAGCGGGCCGCCAAGGCAGCCAAGAAGGCGCGCAAGCGCGCCGAGAGCGCTGCCGACGTCGCCACCGCCAAGCTGGCCGGCGCGCGCACCGACATGAGCCCGGTGGCGGCCGCTTCTGCGGAGCGGGCGCGTTCGGTCCGCGCGGCTGCCATTCAGGCGGCGCAGGAGTACGGGCCGGTCGCCGCCGAGAAGGCGCGCGCCGCCCGCGACGCCGCCGTCGGCCTCGCCGAGGAGTACGGACCGGTCGCCGCCGAGAAGGCCCGCGCCGCCCGCGACGCCGCTGTGGGACTCGCCGAGGAGTACCGGCCGGTCGCCGAGAAGAAGGCCAAGCGCGCCCGCAAGGCCGCCAAGGCGTACGCGGCGAAGGCGCAGCAGGCGGCGGCCGAGACACGCGACCGCATCGCGAGCTGAGTCAGCCGCGTCGGCTCAGCTCCTGATCACCGGCGGGCCTCAACCGGCGCACGAGGGTTGCGCCGTAGGCGTCGATCGCCAGCGCCGTGCCGAATACGACGGTGATTGCCAGGAGCATCGCGCCGATGGTGTCGGTGGCGTAGTGCCAGAAGTTGCGCACCAGGCCCACCGCGGCGAGCAGCGTCCAAGCCGCTATCACGGTCAGTAGCGCGGCACGCCACCGGCGGGTCAGCGGCAGCTGGAACGCGACGACCACCAGCACGCACGCGGTGGCCGCAACCGCCGACTCATGCCCGCTCGGGAAGACGCCGGTCAACTCGAACCTGTCGTCGAAGATCTGCCGGCCGAGAACAGGCTCGGCCACTTCGTTGCTGCCGTATTGCCGGCCCAGCAGCGGCTTCAACACGAACTTGGTGAGGACGACGGTCAGCGTGGGTGCCACGACTGCCAGCGCGGTGAGTTCGAAGCGGCGCAGCATCGCGGCGACGAGGGCGACCGCGCCGCACATCCCGATCGACAGGGCGGGGGTGCTGGCGCCGAGGAGCACCGCGGCCGGGCCGTCGCCGATGTCGGCGTACAACTTCGCGAACATCCACGAGTCGAAACTCGTCGAGCGGCCACCGGCGACCACCGCGGCCAACGCGACGAAGCCGGCGAGTGCGACGGCGCAGATCGACGCCACCCTGGTGCGCCAGGCGGGCGAGATCATCGGTGCGCTCACCCGGCGATGATGCCAAACCTCGCTAAGCGCGCGGTTGGAGGCGGAAGATCCGGATCCGCCGGTGCGCCTGCACCTCATACTCCCGGTACCCCGGAAACTGCGCCTCGAGCAGTTCCCAGGCCGTCTCCCGCTCGTCGCCCTTGAGCAGGACGGCGCGCACCGGATGCGCTTGACGGCGCACGAGGATCTCCGCGTCCGGGTGGGCGAGCAGGTTGGCCGACCACGCCGGGTGGTGCTCCTGGCCCCAGTTGCTGCCGGCCACGAGGTACGAGCCGTCCGGACGGGGCAGGCACATGAGCGGGGTCTCGCGACGCAACCCGCTCTTGGCCCCGGTGGTCACCAGCACGAGCGAAGGCAGCAGCAGAGCGCTCAACTGGAACCGGCCGCCGGTGCGCCGGTACAACCACAGCTGGACGGGCGCGATGTGCGGAAGGAAGAAACGACGGGCAAAGCGGGTACGCATGAGCCGGGAGAAGAACGCGGCGAGCCGCACCCGGAACCAGGCGATCACGGCACGCATGACCCGGACTCTAATCGGCCCGGACTCGTGTCTTCACGCCGAACGTGGTACGCAATAGGAACAGGTTCTAGTTCGGCGGGAGGCAGTGGCGATGACGGCAACCGGTCCGCAGCGGGCTGGTTCCCGGCGGGTCACGGCCGTCCTCGCCGGTGTGGTGGTGGCGGCGCTCGCACTGACCGTCTGGGTGGTGATCGCGGCGCTCGGCGCGATCGACCGCGCCGCCGACCGACCGCCGGCGGAGATGATGCTGCGCGCGGTGCCGGCCACCTATCAACCCGCCCCGCAGGCCGCGGCCGTCGCGCAGACCCTGCCGCAGCGGATCGGGGACTGGACCGCGCAGCGCGGCGTGCGCATCGCGCGGCGCGCGCTGCACTGGCTGAACATGCCGTACAGCTTCGGCGCCGGCGGGGCGGACGGCCCGTCCTACGGGGTCGCCGTCGACTACGACTCGCGCCACGACAACCAGGTCTACGGATTCGACTGCTCCGGGCTGACCATGTTCGCCGTTGGTCCCTGGTTGCGCCTGCACCACGACGCCGCGGCGCAGTACACCGAAGTGGGCAGCTATCACCCGGCGATCGACTCGCTCCAGCCGGGCGATCTCGTCTTCTGGAGCAGCGACGGGACGATCGCCGGGATCGGCCACGTCGCGATCTATCTCGGCGACGGCCAGGTGGTCCAGGCACCGCACAGCGGCGACGTGATCAGGGTGACGCCGATCTACGAGGTCGAGGCCGGGACGATGGGCGCCACCCGCCCGCTCACCTGACCCGCTCCGACGCGACACCCGCCTCCAGCGGGGGTATACAGCGGGAACGTGTCACCTCTCCCCCGGAGGATCCGCCGTGGTATCCACGCGCCGAATCGTGCTGTCCGTGCTTTCCGTCAGTGCCCTCGTCGTCGCCGTCGAGGTGGCCGGCAGCGCGCCGGGTGTCGCGGCCCCGTCGTCCGCCTACCGGGCGAACGACTACGCGGACGGGCAGGCGATGAACATCCTGCCGCCGGGCGAGAACGGGCTGGTCAACGCGCTCGACTTCGCCAAGTTCCAGCTGACCGGCGCGCGCCCCGCGTACAGCCAGGACCAGCTCGGCAAGTACAACAACCTGCTCTACGGCTACCAGTCGGTGACCGACGCGACCCTCGGCGACTACTACAACGACGCGTCGTTCGGTGTACGGCCGAGCGACATCACCAAGGTCGAGAAGCCCAAGGTCGGCGTGACGATCTACCGCGACACACACGGCGTTCCGCACATCTACGGCGACACCGACCAGACGCTCGCCTTCGGCGCCGGCTACGCACAGGCCGAGGACCGGCTGTTCCTGATGGACGTGCTGCGCCACTACGGCGAGGGCACACTGGCCCAGTTCCTCGGCGGCTCCTGCCAGTTCGAGCAGATGGACCATGACCAGTTGCTCGTCTCGCCGTACACCAAGGCGCAGGCAACCACCCAGGTCAATAACCTGCCGTTGCTCTACGGGGCCGAGGGTGCGCTGGCGAAGTCGATGCTGCAGAACTACGTGGCCGGCGTGAACCGCTACATCACGCTGGCGTACCTCGACGCCACGAAGCTCCCGGCCGACTACGCCGCTGCCGTTCCGCAGTCACTGCCGATCGCCTGGACGGTCGCCGACGTGGTGGCGATCGCCGGTCTGATCGGTGGCATCTTCGGCCGCGGTGGTGGCGGCGAGATCAGCAACGCGTACCTGCTCCAATATCTGCAGCAGCAGATGGGGCTCTCCGACGGTGCCGCTGCGTTCCAGCAGTTCAAGAACCCGAACGACCCGCTCGCGCCGACGACCGCCGACATCCCGTTCCCGTACGAGATCCCGGCGGCCGTCAATCCGGCGACCACGGCGCTGCCCGACCCCGGCGTCGCGATCACCGGCGGGCCGGTGGCGACCGACCCGAACTGCGATCTGACCAAGCCGAACCCGATGGCCCTGTCGATCATCGACGGGCTGAAGGCACTGCCCCAGCACATGAGCAACGCGCTCGTGGTCAACGCCAACCACAGCGTCGACGGGCACCCGATCGCCGTATTCGGACCGCAGGTGTCGTACTACGCGCCGCAGATCCTGTCCCTGCTCGACCTGCACTCGCCGCACTACGCGGCCTTCGGCGCGTCGTTCCCCGGCACCGGGATCGTCGAACTCGGCCGCGGCGTCGACTACGCCTGGTCGGCCACCTCGTCCAGCAGCGACGTCGTCGACGTCCGGCTGGAGAAGGTCTGCAACCCGCTCGGCGGGCAACCGGCGGCGCAGGGCAAGTACTACCTGTTCAACGGAGTCTGCCGGCCGATGGTGCTGGAGCACTTCCGCGAGACTGCGGCGCCGAAACCGGGCGGCCTCGGCGCCCCGGCCGTCCTCGACCACAAGATCTACCTGACCCAGCACGGCATCGTGCGGGGCTGGACGACGTCCGGCGGCAAGCCCGTCGCCGTCGTCATCCAGCGCTCGACGTTCGGCCACGACGTGGACTCGGTGGTCGGTTTCCTGCACTGGGGCAACCCGACCCTCACCCACGACGTGACGTCCTGGATGGCCGGCGCGGCCAAGATCCAGTTCACCTTCAACTGGCTCTACGCGGACGATCAGGACACCGGCTACTACGTCAGCGGAAAGGACCCGATCCGGCCGAGCAACGTCGATCCGAGCCTCCCCACGTGGGGCACCGGTATCGCGGAGTGGCAGGGCTTCCTGTCGGACGCGAACCACGTCCACGAGACCAACCCGCCCACCGGCTACTTCGTGAGCTGGAACAACAAGCCGGCGCCGCAGTTCGCGGCCGCGGATGATCAGTACAGCTTCGGCCAGGTGTACCGGTCGACGCTTCTCGTCAACCAGCTGAACGCGCAGTTCGCCGCCCACGGCGGGCTGCTCACCCGGGCCGACGTCGTCAAGGCCATGGAAGGTGCGGCGACCCAGGACACGAACGGCACCGCGGTGCTCCCGTTGCTGCTGCAGTACCTGCAGGGTCAGCCGGAGCCGGCCGGCGTGCAGGCCATGCTCGCTACGTTGCAGACCTGGATCAGCGACGGCGCGCACCGGGTCAAGGCAACCGCCGCCGACACGCAGTACGACCACGCGGCTGCCGTGGCGATCACCGACGAGTTGATCCCCAACGTCATCCACGCGTTGTACGACGGGATCCTCGCCGCCGGCGGGTCGTCCGCCAACCGGTTCAACGTGCTGCCGCTGGGCTTCACCGACGTGCCGCACGCGCACGACGGGAGCTCGTTCGCCGACGGTTACCAGAGCTATCTGGTCAGTACGTTGCAGCAACTGCTCGGGCAGTCGCCGGTGGACGGATTCGGGTCGGCGATCACCACGCGCGAGTGTTCCGGCGGTCAGGCGACGTGTGGCGCGGCGATCGACGCGGCGCTGCTGGCGACCTACAACGCGCTGGTGACTGCCAACGGCACGTCGGCCGTGCCGTCCTGGACGGCATCCACCGCGTCGAAGGCCGCGGGCGAGGCGATGCCCGTGTACGACTCGATCCACTTCAGCGCAACGGGTCTCGTCGGGCAGCCGGACATCGACTGGCAGAACCGGCCCACGTTCCAGCAGGTCGTCGAGTTCCCCCGCCACCGCCCCCGCTGAACCGGGTTCACGAGCTGCTGCGAGTCGCCAGGGTGACGATGCGGGAGCCGTGGACGGTGAAGTCGGTTCGCCGGCCGAGGTAGAGCGGCGAGCCGGGATCAAGCAGCGTGTCGAGCGTGTCGAGGTCCTCCTGATCCAGCTGCTCGGCCAGTCCTGAGCGGGCTCGCTCCAGGCGCAGCTCGGCGTAGCGCGCGGTCGCGGGCAACACCGGTGGGTCCTCGTCGAGCGGAAACGTTCGCTCGTCCAGCACCTCGAAGCCGGCCTCACGCACGCGCGGGGCCCAGTCGGTACCGAGGGTCGGTAGCGTGCGGGCGAGCTCGGCCGCATGCGCGGCCAGGCACCGGGACTCGAGGCCGGGCCGACCGACCCCGAGGTCGTCCGGCAGCAGGCGCAGATCGTCGCCCGCCTCGGCGACGGCGAGCAGCCCCCCGGGCGCCGTGGTTGCGTGCAGCGCGCCCAGCACACGGTGCGGATCGGCGAGGTGATGCAGCGACATCGACGCCCAGGTGAGGTCGATGCGGGCGAGGTCCGGCGGCCACACCTCGTCGAGATCGGCCTCGAGCGTCACGACCCGGTCGGCGACGAGCGCCTTGCCCGCCTTCGTCCGCACCAGGGCGAGGGCGGCGGCGTCGACGTCGAGCGAGATCACCTCTGCGCGGGGGAACCGCTTCGCCAGCGCGATCGAGGCGTACCCGGTTCCCGCACCGACGTCGAGGATGCGCTGCGGCGAGTTGTCCTCGGCGGCCCGTCCCACCCAGTCGAGGACGTCGCTCCAGTACGTCGGCAGCGTCTCGCTCTCGACCTCGCGGTACTCGAGCAGGCGCGCATCGGACTGGTGATCGTGCGAGTGGTGGTGACTGCCGTCGTGCTGCGCCATCCCGATCAGCCGCCGACGTAGGCGGCGAGGTGCTCGCCGGTGATGGTGGCGCGGGCGGCGACGAGATCGGCCGGCGGGCCGGCGAAGACGACCCGGCCGCCTTCGTGGCCGGCGCCCGGCCCGAGGTCGATGATCCAGTCGGCGTGCGCCATCACCGCCTGATGATGCTCGATGACGACGACGGACCTGCCCGAGTCGACAAGCCGGTCGAGCAGCTCCAGCAGGTGCTCGACGTCGGCGAGGTGCAGACCGGTGGTCGGCTCGTCCAAGACGTAGACCTCGCCCTTCTCGCCCAGCTGCGTGGCCAGCTTCAGCCGCTGCCGTTCACCGCCGGACAGGGTGGTCAGCGGCTGGCCGATGGTGAGATAGCCGAGCCCCACCTGGACGAGCCGTTCCAGAACCTTGTGCGCGGCCGGGGTGGCCGCGTCGCCGTCGGCGAAGAACTCCGCGGCCTCGGTGACCGGCAGCGCGAGTACCTCCGCGATGTTCCGGCCGCCCAGCGGGTACTCCAGCACGGATGCCTGGA
>JAVHVB010000388.1:0-4796 GCA_032160775.1 Pseudonocardiales bacterium
CGAGAACATGGGCCAGTTCGAGCGAACGCTGATCATCGTCGACGAGGGCGCGTACGTGCACTACGTCGAGGGCTGCACCGCGCCGATCTACTCGTCCGACTCGCTGCACTCCGCGGTCGTCGAGATCATCGTGAAGCGCAATGCGCGCTGCCGGTACACGACCATCCAGAACTGGTCGAACAACGTCTACAACCTGGTCACCAAGCGGGCCAAGGCCGAGGCCGGCGCCACCATGGAATGGGTCGACGGCAACATCGGCTCGAAGGTCACCATGAAGTACCCGGCCGTGTGGCTGACCGGTGAGTACGCCAAGGGTGAGGTGCTCTCGATCGCGTTCGCCGGCGAGGGCCAGCACCAGGACGCCGGCGCGAAGATGCTGCATCTGGCGCCGCACACCTCCTCGACCATCATCAGCAAGTCGGTGGCCCGCGGGGGCGGTCGCACGTCCTATCGCGGCCTGGTCCAGGTGAACAAGGGCGCGCACCACAGCGCGAGCACGGTCAAGTGCGACGCGCTGCTGGTCGACGACATCAGCCGCTCGGACACCTATCCGTACGTGGACGTCCGCGAAGACGACGTGTCGATGGGCCACGAGGCAACGGTCAGCAAGGTCAGCGAGGACCAGCTCTTCTACCTGATGAGCCGCGGTCTGACCGAGGACGAGGCGATGGCGATGATCGTGCGCGGCTTCGTCGAGCCGATCGCGCGCGAGCTCCCGATGGAGTACGCGCTCGAACTGAACCGGTTGATCGAACTGCAGATGGAAGGGGCTGTCGGTTAATTGACAGCGCTACTGAAACCGACGGGTTCACCCGCCGAACGATTCGCCTCGCGCGATCCGGACGCCTTCGCCCCGCCGTCCAGCTCGCAGGAGGACTGGCGGTTCTCGCCGCTGGCCAAGATCCGTGAGTTCTTCGAGCCGTTCGAACCGGACGGGGTCATCAAGTCCGATCAGGTCGTCCCGGCGGGTGCGTCCGTCGAGGTCGTCGACCCGAGGACGCTGCCCGCGTTCGGCACGGCACTCACCCCGACCGACCGCGTCGCCGCGCTCGCCATGGCGAACGCCGGCACCGGGCTGCACATCCGGGTCGACGCGAACGCCGAGCTCGCCGAACCGATCGTGCTGTACCGCACCGGCGTCAGCGGCCGGTCCTACACCCATCACGTCGTCGAGGTCGGCGCCAACGCGCGCGCGACCCTGGTCATCGACCACCGCGGCCTGATCCAGGTCGCGGCGAACATCGAGTTCGTGATCGGCGACGGTGCGTCACTGTCGGTGGTCGCGGTGAACACCTGCGACGAGGGTTCGGTGCAGCTCTCGACCTATGCCGCGCTCGTGGGCCGCGACGCCACCTACCGGCACGTGAACCTCACGCTCGGCGGATCGATCGTGCGGATCGTGCCGACGGTGCGCTTCGCCGGCCCGGGCGGGTACGCGGAGCTGCTCGGCGTCGGTTTCGCCGGGGACGGCCAGCACTTCGAGAGCCGGCTGTTCGTCGACCACAACCAGCCGCACTGCCGCTCGAACGTGCTGTACAAGAACGCCTTGCTGGGCGAGTCGGCGCGCACCGTGTGGATCGGTGACGTCCGTATCCGCCCGGCCGCCGTCGGCACCGAAACCTACGAGATGAACCGCAACCTGCTGCTCTCCGACGGCGCGCGTGCCGACTCGGTGCCGAACCTCGAGATCGAGACCGGCGACATCGCCGGGGCCGGGCATGCGAGCGCGACCGGGCGCTTCGACGACCTGCAGCTGTTTTACCTGCAGTCGCGCGGCATCCCCGCGGAGACGGCGCGGCGACTGGTCGTCCGCGGCTTCTTCGCCGATGTCGTCAACCGGATCGGCATCCCGGAGCTCGAGCAGCAGATCATGGCCGCGATCGAGGCCCGGCTCGGCTACACCCCCGAAACAGATAGTGAGATTGCACAGCCATGACAACTCTGGAGATTCGCGACCTGCACGTGACGGTCGGCGCCGGCGACGACGCGGCCGAGATCCTCAAGGGGGTCGACCTGACCGTCCGGTCCGGCGAGACGCACGCGATCATGGGGCCGAACGGCTCGGGCAAGTCGACGCTTGCGTACTCGATCGCCGGGCACCCGAAGTACACCGTCACGCAGGGTTCGGTGACCCTCGACGGCGAGGACGTGCTGGCGATGACGGTCGACGAGCGGGCCCGCGCCGGCCTGTTCCTCGCGATGCAGTACCCGGTCGAGGTACCGGGCGTGTCGGTGTCGAACTTCCTGCGGACCGCGGCCACCGCAATCCGCGGGGAGGCCCCCAAGCTGCGCACCTGGGTCAAGGAGGTCAACGAGGCCATGTCCGGTCTCGACATGGACCGTTCCTTCGCCGAGCGCAGTGTGAACGAGGGGTTCTCCGGCGGCGAGAAGAAACGGCACGAGATCCTGCAGCTCGAGCTGTTGAAGCCGAAGATCGCGATCCTCGACGAGACCGACTCGGGCCTCGACGTCGATGCGCTGCGCGTCGTCAGCGAGGGCGTCAACAAGGTCCGGTCCGAGGGAATCGGCACCCTGCTGATCACCCACTACACCCGCATCCTGCGCTACATCGAGCCGGACTTCGTGCACGTGTTCTTCGACGGCCGGATCGTCGAGTCCGGTGGTGCTGAGCTCGCCGAGCAACTCGAGGCCGACGGATATGCACGCTTCGGCGTGGCCGAACCGGCAAGCCTTCCCGGCGTGAATGAGCCGGCTTCCGAGGGGAGCTTGCGACCCGAGAATGTGACGGTCTGACCATGGCTCTGGACGTCGAAGCGATCCGCAAGGATTTCCCGATCCTTGCGCGTGAGGTGCACGGGGTTCCGCTCGTGTACCTCGACAGCGCCAACACGTCGCAGAAGCCGCAGGTCGTGCTCGACACGCTGACCGAGTTCTACGCGCAGCACAACGCGAACGTCGCGCGGGCCGTGCACACCCTCGGTTCCGAGGCGACGACGGCCTACGAGGATGCGCGCGACAAGGTGGCGGCGTTCATCAACGCCGGCCGGCGCGAAGAAGTGATCTTCACCAAGAACTCGTCCGAGGCGCTGAACCTGGTCGCGTACGCCATCTCGAACGCCACCACGTTCCCCGGTGCCGAGCGGTTCCGCATCGGCCCGGGCGACGAGGTGGTGGTGACCGAGATGGAGCACCACAGCAACATCGTCCCGTGGCAGTTGCTGTGCCAGCGCACGGGCGCGACCTTCCGCTGGCTGCCCATCAGTGCCTCAGAAAATGAGGGTGGGGGCCGGCTCGTGGACTCCGCGATCGACGAGATCATCAACGAGCGGACCAAGGTCGTCGCCTTCGTGCATCAGTCCAACGCGCTCGGCACGATCAACCCGGTCGCCCGGCTCGTCGAGCGGGCGCACGCGGTCGGTGCGCTCACCGTCGTCGACGCATCGCAGTCCGCTCCGCACCTGCCGCTCGACGTGCAGGCTCTCGGCGCCGACTTCCTGGCATTCACCGGGCACAAGCTGTACGGGCCCTCCGGCGTCGGCGTCCTGTGGGGCCGCTACGACCTGCTCGCCGAGCTGCCGCCGTTCCTCGGCGGCGGCGAGATGATCGAGACCGTCGACATGACCGGCACGACCTACGCCGCGCCGCCGCACCGCTTCGAGGCCGGCACGCCCATGATCGCCGAGGCGGTCGGGCTCGGCGCGGCGATCGACTACGTCTCGGCGGTCGGCATGGACGTCATCGCCGAGCACGAGCACGAGCTCGTCGAGTACGCCCTGCCGAGGCTGGCGGCCGTCGAGGGCGTGCGGATCATCGGCCCGACCACCTCGGTCGATCGCGGTGCGACCATCGCCTTCACCCTCGCCGGGGTGCATCCGCACGATGTCGCGCAGCTGCTCGACGAGCAGGGCATCGCGGTGCGGGCCGGCCATCACTGCGCACGCCCGGTGTGCGTTCGGTACGGCGTTGCGGCCACGACGCGGGCCAGTTTCGGCATCTACACGACCACCGAGGAAATTGACGCCCTGGTCGCCGGCGTTCAACGGGTGAAGGAGATGTTTGCATGACAACCGGAATCTCCGATGCCCACGGCCGCTTCGCGGGCCAGGGCGGCCTCCTCACCGAATCGATGTACCAGCAGATCATCCTCGACCACTACAAGCGGCCGCAGCATCGCGGCTTGCCGGACTCCTACGACGCCGAGGTGCACCACGTGAACCCCACCTGCGGCGACGAGGTGACCCTGCGGGTGCGGGTCGCCGACGGCGTGATCGCCGACCTCGGCTGGGAGGGCGAGGGCTGTTCCATCAGCCAGGCGTCCACCTCGGTGATGAGCGGGCTGGTTGTGGGCAAGCCGGTGACGAACGCGCTCGCGCTGCACCAGAAGTTCCTCGACCTGATGCAGAGCCGCGGGGCTGCCGAGCTGAGTGACCAGGACGAGGACGAGTTGGACGACGCGGTGGCTTTCGAAGGCGTCTCGAAATACCCGGCCCGGATCAAGTGCGCGCTGCTGGGCTGGATGGCGATGAAGAGCGCGGTCGCCGACGCGGAAGGAAAGAACGAATCATGACGACAGCGACGGTCCCCTCGCGGGACGACATCGACGAGGCGATGCGTGACGTCGTCGACCCGGAACTCGGCATCAACGTGGTCGATCTCGGCCTCGTCTACGACGTGCGCGTCGGCGACGGCGATGCCGGCACCGTCATCACCATCGACATGACGCTGACCTCGGCGGCGTGTCCGCTGACCGACGTCATCGAGGACCAGGCGCGGTCGGTGCTCGTCGGCGGTCCGCAGCCGCTGGTCGACGACATCAAGATCAACTGGGTGTGGAT
>JAVHVB010000389.1:0-13786 GCA_032160775.1 Pseudonocardiales bacterium
GTGTTGAACGTGTGGAAGAACTCCTCCTGCGTGCGCTCGGCGCGCTCGAGGAACTGGATGTCGTCGATCAACAGGACGTCGACCGAGCGGTAGCGCGACTGGAACGCCTGCATCTTGTCGTCGCGCACCGAGTTGATGAAGTCGTTGGTGAATTCCTCGCTCGAGATGTAGCGGGTGCGCAGGCCGGGCTGCAGCCGGCGGGCGTAGTGGCCGATCGCGTGCAGCAGGTGGGTCTTGCCCAGGCCGGAGTCGCCGTAGATGAACAACGGGTTGTACGCGCGGGCGGGCGCCTCGGCCACGGCGACCGCGGCGGCGTGCGTGAACCGGTTGCTGGCGCCGATGACGAAGGTGTCGAAGGTGTACTTCGGGTTGAGCCGGGAGGCCTTGTCCCGCTCGTCGTCGGCGTGCTTGGGCCGGTAGGACGGCAGCGAGGTGAGTGGGAGCGGCTGATCGGCCACCCAGTCCTCCTCGTCGGCGAGGTCGAACTCGCCGGCGTCGGGCTGCTCGTCCGGGCTCTGCACGGTGACCGCCACCCGGATGTCGCGACCGAGCTCCTCGCTCAGGACGGAGGCGATCAGCGGCCGCAGCCGGTTTTCGAGGTAGTCCTTGGCGAAGTCGTTCGGTGCGGCCAGCAGCGCGGTGTCCTCGACGAGGCCGAGAGGGCGGGTCAGGCCGATCCAAGCCTTCTGCTGCGGACGGATGGTCGGATCGTCGAACCTGGGCCGAACCCGGTTCCAGACGGTCACGAGTTCGGCGCTGTCGTCCACTGCCGGCTCACTCCAGTTGTCGTACGAGGTGCGTGTCTGCCGTCCCGCTGCAGTGCGGGACAGGCCCCGGAGAGAACCTTCTCACGGCTTCGGGGTCGTCGGTTGATCCACAGAGTTGTCCACAGACTGTGTATGAGGGTGCCGTTCATCGCCCTGCTGCAACATGCCATCCTGTGGCCCCCGACGTCACGCCGCAGGGTGACACGGTGCGGGAACCTAACAGCGCCACGGGGCGCTCACAATAGGAATCGGCGTGTCGTCCCCGGGTCACCGGATGTTCGCCATAGGATGGCCGGTTCGGCGGGGCCGGAGCGAGTTTGACCAGCGGGCCGGACGATCCGTACCGTGGGTTCGTTCGCGCAGACGTGCGGTGGTCTCGCCGTGTGTCCGCACCGATCGGCCGCCCGCTGCAGGCCACACGCACGTGACCACGGGCGCGTCGCATAGCTGCACCTACTGATGGAGTCCGACCGTGAGCAAGCGCACTTTTCAGCCGAACAACCGCCGCCGGGCGAAGACGCACGGCTTCCGGCTGCGGATGCGCACCCGTGCGGGCCGCGCGATCATCGCCGCCCGTCGGCGCAAGGGCCGCAGCGAACTGTCTGCTTGAGTCGACCGGTCCCCGGTCGAATACCGCCGTGCTGCCCGCCGTGAACCGGATGCGCCGCTCGAGCGATTTCGCATCGGTCGTGCGCTCCGGTGCGCGCAGCCGAGGCGGCCCGCTCATGGTGCACCAATGCCTGGATGTCGGCGCTGCCGCGCCAGGCCTCGACCTCGGTGCCCCGGCACCGATCGTGGGTTTCGTCGTCGGCAAGAACGTGGGCGGCAGCGTGCAGCGGCATCGGGTCAGCCGGCGGTTGCGCGCCCAGGTTGCGCAGCGCCTCGACCTGCTGCCGCCGGGCAGTTGCACCGTGGTGCGTGCTCTCGCGCCGGCTGCGGACCTGAGTTCCGGTGAACTCGGCGCGGGCCTCGACGCGGCGCTCGCCCGGCTGGCTGGTCGCCGGTGAACCCGGAGCGGCGCGGCCCGATCGCGCGCGCGATGATCGCTGTGCTCAGCTTCTACCGCACTGCCATCAGCCCCGCGCTGCCGCCGACCTGCCGGTATTCGCCGTCCTGCAGCGCGTACGCGATCGAGGCCGTCCAGCTGCACGGCGCCGGACGGGGAAGCTGGCTGGCGCTGCGCCGGCTGTTGCGTTGCCACCCGTTCCACGCCGGGGGGCACGACCCGGTGCCGTTGCCCGTTGCTGGCGATGAGGGCGCCGGGGGGCCTGCGGGCACTGCGGACGCGGCGCTCCCGATCACTTGGCCCTCGGCCGTCTAGGAGTAGTTGAGTGCTTGACTTCCTGTACATAGCGGTCTCGTGGATCCTGCTGCGCTGGCACGATCTCTTCCACGCGATCGGCGTCGGCACGAACTGGGCCTGGGTGCTGGCGGTCGTCTTCCTCGTCATCACCGCGCGGCTGCTGCTGTTCCGGCTGTTCATCAAGCAGGTCCACTACACGCGCAACATGCAGAAGATGCAGCCGAAGATCCAGAAGCTGCGGGAGAAGTACAAGAACGACCGGGCTGGGCTGAACCGGGAAATGATGAAGCTGCAGCAGGAGGAGGGGTTCAACCCGCTCTCCGGCTGCCTGCCGATGTTCCTGCAGATCCCGGTCTTCCTGGGCCTCTACCACGTGCTGCGGCACCTCTCGAACGTGAACACCGTGTGCCAGCGGCTCGCGGCGGGACAGCCGATCCCGAAGTCCGAGCACCTCTTGAACCTGTACACGTTCAGCCAGTCGGACACCTGCGACGCCTCGAAGGCGAAGATGTTCGATGCCCCGCTCGCGGCGTCCTTCCACGATTCGAGCACCAAGATCCGCGAGCTGCTCGGCGATCCCACCTCGACCCGGTGGGTCCTTCTTGTCCTGCTGGTCGTGAGCTCGGCGGCCACGCTGGCCACCCAGCTGATGGTGAAGGCGAACGCGACGACGGTGCCCGAGGGCACCGCGGCGACCATCCAGAAGCTGATGATGTGGGTCATCCCGATCGGCGTGCTCGCCTCGGGCCTGCTGTTCAACTTCCCGCTCGGCGTCCTGCTCTACTGGTTCACCAGCAACCTCTGGACCCTCGCCCAGCAGGGCTACATCATCCGGTATCACCCGCCTGCCGAAGAGGTGACGGCGTCGGTCGGCGAGCTGGGCAAGACTCTCGCCCCGAAGCCGGGCCAGCGCCCGGTCCGGATGTCGAAGGGCTCGACGGACGCGGCCAAGAAACAACCCGAACCGGCCGCGGCCGACCCCGCGGTGCCGCCCGCCCGCTCGACCACACCGAGGCCGGGACAGAAACCGAGCCGGCCGACCGGCAACCGGCCGCAGGCGAAGCGGCCCACCCAAGCCAAGAAGCGGCGCTGACACCGGCCGCACCGCTGCCCGGCTGCGCCGGGACGAACAACCCGAGAGGACACGAACGCTGTGAGCGAGACCGACGTGGACACCCCTGTCGAGCAGGTCGACGAGGCTGAAGAGACCGACGCCGTCGAGGAATCCGAGGATTCCGAGGAGTCCGGCCGGGGCGAGGGAGGCGGCGACGGCCTGCTCGTGCGCGAGGGGGACATCGCCGCGGACTACCTGGAACGGCTGCTCGACATCGTCGACTACGACGGCGACATAGACCTCGATGTGGAGAACGACCGCGCGGTGGTGGCGATCGTCGGCGCCGACCTGGGCGACCTGGTCGGCGGGCGCGGCGAGACTCTCGACGCGCTCCAGGAGCTCACCCGGTTGGCCGTCCAGCAGCAGACCGGGGTGCGCAGCCGGCTGATGCTCGACGTGGGCGGGCACCGGCAGGCGCGGCGGGCCGAGCTCCAGCGGCTGGCCGCAGACACCGCGGAGCGTGCTCTGGAGAACGAGGAGCCGATCCGGCTGTCGCCGATGAACCCGTTCGAGCGCAAGGTCGTGCACGACGCGCTCGCCGGTATCGACGGCGTCTACAGCGAATCCGAGGGTGAGGAACCTAATCGCCGGGTAGTGGTCCTGCTCGATCGGTGACCGACGCCGCGGCAGAGCTGCCGGCCGCCGCAGCACAGGTGTTCGGCGCGGGGCTGCCGCTCGCGCAGCGCTATGCCGGGCGACTGGCGACCGACGGGGTCGAGCGCGGGCTGCTCGGGCCGCGGGAGACCGGTCGGCTGTGGGACCGGCACCTGCTCAACTCGGCGGTGCTCACCGATCTCGTGCCGGTCGGCGCGCGGGTGGTCGACGTCGGTACCGGAGCGGGTCTGCCGGGAGTCGTGATGGCGATCCGGCGCCCGGATCTGCGGGTCGACCTGGTCGAGCCGATGCAGCGGCGGGTCGAGTTCCTGATCGAGACCGTCGACGAACTCGGTCTGGGCGACCGAATCCGCGTCGTCCGTGGCCGTGCCGACGACGCGGAGACCGTGCGGCGGGTGGGCGGTGCAGATTGGGTGGTCGCGAGGGCTGTCGCTCCGCTTGATCGACTGGTGAGATGGTGCCTGCCCCTGCTTTCCGCCCGGGGGCGGCTGCTGGCGCTCAAGGGCGCCGGCGTGGCCGCCGAGGCTCAACAGCACGCGGTCGCACTCCGACGCAGCGGCGCGCAGGTGGCGAGTATCGAGCAATTGGGCGACGGCGTATTGATGCAGTGCACGTGGGTTGCAGTGGTAACTCGCCGTCCAGCGAAGGCGAAAGGCTTAAGGGGAGTGACATGACGGAGTCTCCGACAGCCGACGCCGTTTCACGTGAAACAACGGCCAACCCTGCTGTTGGCTCTGTTTCACGTGAAACCGAGTACGACACGCCCATCGCCCGGGAGGCCGCGCAAGCAGTACATGTGCTCAATGTCCGTCAGGAACAGTGGCCCCGACCGGCGGCGACGCGGGTGCTGACGATCGCCAATCAGAAGGGCGGCGTCGGCAAGACGACGAGCGCGGTGAACATCGCCGCCGCCCTGGCGCTGCACGGGTTGCGGGTGCTGCTGATCGATCTCGATCCGCAGGGCAACGCCAGCACGGCGCTGGGCGTCGAGCACACGGTGGGCACACCCTCGATCTACGATGTGCTGCTCGGCGGCCGGCCGATCGCCGAGGTTGCCCGGCCGACCGAGTTCGCACCGAGCCTGCTCAGCGTGCCGGCCACCCTCGATCTGGCCGGCGCGGACATCGAACTGACTTCGCAGGTCGCCCGCGAGTACCGCCTGCAACGAGCGCTTCAGACCTACCTTGACAGCGCCGAGGAGCTCGATTACGTGCTCATCGACTGCCCGCCCTCGCTCGGCCTGCTCACCCTCAACGCGCTGGTCGCGGCCCGTGAGGTGCTCATCCCGATCCAGTGCGAGTACTACGCGCTCGAGGGGCTGGCCCAGTTGCTGAACACCGTCGACCTGGTGACCTCGCATCTCAATCCGGCGCTGACCGTCACTACGGTCCTGCTCACCATGTACGACAGCCGCACCCGGCTCGCCGACCAGGTGGCCGACGAGGTGCGCAAGCACTTCGGGCCGCTCGTCCTGACTCCGGTGATCCCACGCAACGTGCGGGTGTCCGAGGCCCCCGGGTTCGGCCAGACCGTCATCACCTACGACCCCGGATCGCGCGGCGCGATCGGGTACGCGGAGGCAGCGCGCGAGATAGCCGAACGCGGACGACCCGGCGAGGGCAGCGAGGGCAGCGCGGATGAGTAACCGGCAGCAGCGGCGGGGCGGCCTCGGCCGTGGCCTGGGTGCGCTGATCCCCACCTCAGCGCCGGCGGCGGACAACCCTTCGGCAGTGCCGGGGACGGTCGGCCAGCCGGCCGGTTACCCGGTGAGCGCGCCGGACGTCGATCAGCCCGGCCCGGTCCCCGGGGCGACGTTCGCCGAACTGCCGGTGTCCTCGATCCACCCCAACCCGAAGCAACCACGGCAGGTCTTCGACGAGGACGCCCTCGCCGAACTCACCCACTCGATCCGCGAGTTCGGCGTCCTGCAGCCGGTTGTCGTGCGGCCCGAAGGCGACGGGTACGAGCTGGTGATGGGGGAGCGCCGGCTGCGGGCGGCGGTCGCCGCCGGACTGGACGCGATTCCGGCCATCGTCCGATCGACCGGCGACGACGCGATGCTGCGCGACGCGCTGCTCGAGAACATCCACCGCGCCCAGCTGAACCCCCTCGAAGAAGCCGCCGCCTATCAGCAGCTGCTCGAGGAGTTCGGCACCACCCACGAGGAGCTCGCGCATCGGATCGGCCGGAGCCGGCCGCAGGTCAGCAACACGATCCGGTTGCTCAACCTGCCGCTCGCGGTGCAGCGCCGCGTCGCTGCGGGCGTGCTGTCCGCGGGCCACGCGCGGGCCCTGCTCGGCCTGGACGACAGCGATGCCCAGGACGAGCTGGCCGCGCGGATCGTCGCCGAGGGGCTGTCCGTGCGAGCCACCGAGGAACTGGTGGCGCTGGCCGCGCGGGGCGGCGGCAAGGCCCGCCCGCCGCGCACGCCCGCGCAGCGCAGGATCACCGCGCCGGCGGCGACCGAACTGGCGAACAAGCTGTCCGACGTCTTCGACACGCGGGTGCTGGTGGACATCGGCCGGCGCAAGGGCCGGATCACCGTCGAGTTTGCCTCGATCGACGATCTGGAACGGATCGTCGCGCTGATGGCGCCGGATGTCGCGGCGGCCGCGGCGGGGCAGCCGGCTCAGTCGAACGAGCCGTAGCAGACGACGTCCGGCAGCGCGCGGCGGCCGCGCTTGAGCGACGGCGAGCGGACGTCGGGTGCCGGGTGGCCGACACTGATCACACCAACCGGAGATAGCCCCTCCGGTACGCGGAACTCGGTGAACAGCGCCGGCCACTTGTCCGGCGGCACGCCGAAGAAGCAGGCGCCGAGCCCGTCCTCCTGGACGGCGAGCAGCACGAGCAGCGCGGCCATCCCGGTGTCGACGTGCCAGTACGGCACCGGCCAGCGTGCCTCGTCGCGGTCCGTCCAGCCCTTGTCCGGCTCGGCGTACCGGTCGAGATAGGCGCCCCGGTCGGAGAAGCAGACGATCAGCACCGGGGCGCGCTGCATCCGCGCCCGCCACGGGTCGGCCGCCCCGTCGCCCGTCGCCGTCCAGAACCGGGCCCGCGACGGCGCGTCGTCGAGCACCAGGAACCGCCAACCCTGCGTGTGGCCCGCCGACGGTGCCCGAATCGCGAGGTTCAGCAGGTTATCCACCGTTTCCCGCGGCACCGGCCGGTCCGGATCGTACGAGCGGACCATCCGGCGGCGGCGGATCGCATCTCGCAACTCCATGTCCCGAGCCTGGCAGACGCGGGCCACCGGGAAATCCCAGCGGCGTCGTGCCAGTAGATGTGTCATCGTTTCCCGGTGGACCTGAGGCAGTCGCGCAAGCTCGAGAACGTGCTGTACGACATTCGCGGCCCGGTGCTCGAGGAGGCGAAGCGGCTCGAAGAAGAAGGTCGCCGGATCATCAAGCTGAACATCGGCAACCCGGCACCGTTCGGCTTCGACGCCCCGGACGAGATCCTGGTCGATGTCATCCGGAATCTGCCCCACGCGCAGGGTTACTGCGACTCCCAGGGCCTGCTGTCCGCGCGCACGGCGATCGTGCAGCACTACCAGGAACGCGGCATCGACACGATCGACGTCGATGACATCTGGCTCGGCAACGGGGTCAGCGAGCTCATCACGATCAGCCTGCAGGCCATGCTCGACAACGGCGACGAGGTACTGATCCCGGCGCCGGACTACCCGCTCTGGACGGCGTCCACGTCACTCGCCGGCGGCCGGCCGGTGCACTACCTGTGCGACGAGGACAACGGCTGGCAGCCCGATCTCGACGACCTGCGCAGCAAGATCACCGAGCGGACCAAGGCGCTAGTGGTCATCAACCCCAACAACCCGACCGGCGCCGTGTACTCGGCGGCGGTGCTGCAGGAGATCGCGGCGCTGGCCCGCCAGCACGGGCTCGTCGTGCTGGCCGACGAGATCTACGACAAGATCCTCTACGACGACGCGGTCCATGAGCCGTTCGCGAGGATCGCCCCGGACGTGTTCACGCTGACCTTCAACGGGCTGTCCAAGGCGTACCGGGTGGCCGGTTTCCGGTCCGGCTGGATGATGGTCAGCGGGCCGAAGCGGCACGCGACGAGCTATCTCGAGGGCATCACCCTGCTCGCCAACATGCGGCTGTGCGCGAACGTTCCGGCCCAGCATGCGGTGCAGGTCGCGCTCGGCGGCCGGCAGAGCATCCGCGACCTGATCCTGCCCGGCGGCCGGCTGCTGGAGCAGCGGGACACCGCCATCGCCGCGCTGCGGCGCATCCCCGGGGTCACCTGCGAGGTGCCCAAGGGCGCGCTGTACGTCTTCCCGCGGCTCGATCCGAAGACCTACCCGATCAAGGACGATCAGAAGTTCGTGCTCGAGCTGCTCCGCGCGCAGCACGTCCTCGTCGTGCAGGGCACCGGCTTCAACTGGCCGCACCCGGACCACCTGCGCATCGTCACCCTGCCGCGCTCGGACGATCTCAACGACGCGATCGGCCGGCTCGGCGAATTCCTCGCCGGCTACAGCGGCGAATACTGACAGCGAAGGCTCGCACCATGTCGCGCCGGTTGGTCAACATCACGCTGGACAACCTGTCCGACCTGCCGACCAGATGCCGCAGTTGCGTGTACTGGGAGCTCGACCCGGTGGCCGGCGACCGGGCCGGCGAGTGTGGCGCGACCGAGCTGGAGAAGGAGGCGTGGGTCTCCGACACGCTGCTCGAGTGGGGCAGCTGCGGCCAGCTCGTCTACGTCGACGGGATCCCGGCGGGGTACGTGCTCTACGCGCCGGCCGCCTACGTCCCGCGCGGCGTCGCCTTCCCGACGTCTCCGGTGTCGGCCGACGCGGTACTGCTGATGACTGCCCGGATCGTGCCGGACTTCACCGGCGGCGGGCTGGGCCGGATGCTCGTGCAGGGTGTGGCCCGCGATGTCGTGCGGCGCGGGGTCCGCGCGATCGAAGCGTTCGGTCGGCTCGGTGACGTTGCCACCGACGATCGCGACGCACCGAACGTCAGCTGCCTGCTGCCCGCGGAGTACCTGCTCGCGGTTGGCTTCAAGACCGTGCGCCACCACCCGCGCACCCCCCGGCTGCGGCTGGACGTGAAGACCACGGTCACCTGGAAGGAGGACGTCGAGTACGCGCTGGACAAGCTGCTCTCGTCGATGCAGGCGCCCGCGCTGTCCCGCTGATCCCGCTACCGCGGCCCCTGCCCCTATCCCGCTACCGCGGGGATCCGCATGACGCCGGTCGGCGGGTCGTCGGCAAGCGGCAGGTAGAGCCGCTGCACGGCCACCAGCAGGCCCTCGGCTGCGGTGTCCCGGAACTGCGGGTCGCTGAGTTTGGCGCGGTCGTCGGCAGAGGTGAGGTAGCCCAGCTCAACCCGCACCGCGGGCATCCGGGTCAGCCGCAACAGGCCCCAGGTCTTGCCGTGCGTGCGGTTGTCGCCCATACGGGTTCGCGCGACCAGTTCGCGCAGGGCCAGGTCGGCGAGCCGTTCACCGATCGTCGAGGTCGACTCGCCGGCCCCGTAGAAGTAGGCGGCGATGCCGTGCGCGCGCTCGGAGAACGATCCGTCGACGTGCAGCGAGACGAGCAGGTCGGCGCTGACGTCGTTCGCGAGCCGCGCGCGCTGTTCCTCGCTCGCGCCGTTGTTCGGCCCGCGGGTGAGCCAGCTCTGCACACCGAGTGCCGTCAGCCGGCCCTCGAGCCGCGACGCGAGATCCCAGGTGATCTCAGCCTCGGTCAGCGCGCCGACCACCGTCCCGGCGTCGTCGCCGCCGTGACCCGGGTCGAGCACGATCCGCTTGCCCAGCAGGCTCGGCCCCGAGTCGGCCACCGCGACCATGTCCCGGAGCAACTGCGGCCGGCCGCCCACCACGCGCCGGCCCAACTGGCGCAGCGCGCGGAGCGTGCCGGGGCCACAGATGCCGTCCGGGACCAGCCCGTACTCGCGCTGGAAGCGGCGCAGCGCCTCGGCGGTGGCCAGCCCGAAGATGCCGTCGGCGCGGGTGAGGTTGTAGCCGAGCTCCATCAGCTTGGTCTGCAGCTCGGCCACGTCGTCGCCGGTGAGCAGCGTGCCGGCCTCGTGCGCGAGCACCCGGTCACCGAGGCGCCAGTGCGCGCCGGTGAGTGCTGCATAGGTCTCGACGCCGACCAGCCCGTCCACCGAGATGCCGCGTCGTTGCTGGAAGTGCCGGACCGCGAGTTCGGTGGCCTCGTCGAAGACCTCCGCGCGCTCGGCGTCGGTGTTGTCGAGCAGCCCGATGGACGCGAGCATCCGGCGCACCTCGGCGACCGCGCTGCCGGTGGCGCCGGAGCGGAGTGGCTGCATCAGGGTGGGGCCTCGGCAATCGTGCGCTCGGGAAGCTCGGGTGCGCTTCATTCTGCCCCAACCGGCCGGAGGCGGAACCGCCCGGCCGAGAACATGACGAAGCGGCCACAGCACGCCGGCTGTGGCCGCCTGGGGGCGTCAGTTGTCGCCGGTCAGGCGACGAACTCGCCGAGCTCGCGAAGGATCGCGGCCTTCGGCCGCGCGCCGACGATCGTCTTCACCAGCTGGCCGCCGGAGAACACGCCCATCGTCGGGATCGACATGATCTGGTAGTTGCGTGCGGTCTCGGGATTCTCGTCGATGTTGAGCTTGACGATGGTGAGCTTGTCCGAGTGCTCGCCCGCGATCTCTTCGAGAACGGGGGCCACCTGACGGCACGGCCCGCACCACTCGGCCCAGAAGTCGACGAGCACCGGGCCGTCGGCCTTGAGTACGTCCGCCGCGAAGCTCTGGTCGGTCACGGTCTTGGTGTTGGCACCCATCGAATCTCCTGTTGATGTCGGTCTTGCTGGAACGCGTGCGGGGTCCGGGTGATTCCCGGTCAGCCGACTGGCTGCTGGTCGGACAGCGCGGCGAGGAACCGCTCGGCGTCCAGCGCGGCCTGGCAGCCGGTGCCGGCGGCGGTGACGGCCTGCCGGTAGGTGTGGTCGACGAGGTCGCCCGCCGCGAACACGCCACCGAGGTTGGTGTGCGTGCCCTCGGTGGTCAGCACGTACCCCTCGTCGTCGAGTTCGACCTGGCCCTTCACCAGCTCGCTGCGTGGCTCGTGCCCGATCGCGATGAACAGGCCACCCAGGGCGAGCTCGCGCTCGGCGCCGTTGGTGGTGTCCCGCAGCCGAACGCCGGTCACCGAGGTGTCGCCCAGCACGTCGACCACTTCGCTGTTCCAGGCCCACTTGATCTTCGGGTTGGCCTCGGCGCGGTCGACCATGATCCGGCTCGCGCGCAGCGCGTCGCGCCGGTGGACGACTGTCACCGAGTTGGCGAACCGGGTGAGGAAGGTCGCCTCTTCCATCGCCGTGTCGCCGCCGCCGACGACCGCGATGTCTTTGTCCCGGAAGAAGAAGCCGTCGCAGGTCGCGCACCACGAGACGCCGTGGCCGGACAGTTCGTCTTCACGGGGCAGGCCGAGCTTCCGGTACGCCGAGCCCATCGCGAGGATGACCGCGTCGGCCGTCCACTCCCCGTCGAGCGTCCGGACGGTCTTGACCGGACCGGCAAGGTCGACCGAGACGACATCGTCGGCGACCAGCTCGGCGCCGAACCGCTCGGCCTGGGTGCGGATGTCGTTCATCAGCTCCGGGCCGAGGATGCCCTGCGGGAAGCCGGGGTAGTTCTCGACGTCGGTCGTGTTCATCAGCGCGCCGCCGTACTGCGAGCCCTCGAACACCAGCGGGGCCAGATCGGCGCGGGCGGTGTACAGCGCGGCCGTGTAGCCGGCCGGGCCGGAGCCGATGACGATGACGTTGCGGTGGTGCGACACGCTTCCTCACTTCTTTCCGCTGCCCGATTTCCGGGGCCCCCGTCAAATCGCGCCAGCGATGTGGCCGGGGTGATAACCATCCTAGGTACGCGGAGATTCCCCGCAGGTCAGCGTCGCCGGGCGAGCGCTGCGACTTCCTGGACGTCCGGGATCCGCATCCGCCACAGCACCGCCCCGAGCACGAGCAGACCGACGATCGCGCCGCCCCCGAGGCCCAGCGCCGAGCCGGCGTGACCGCCCCCGAGCAGGTGTTCGGCGCCCTGCACCACGCCCCAGGCGGCCAGCCCGGCGATAGCCGAGGCGCCGCCGATCTGCAGCACCGTGACGCCGACCCGGCGGAAGCCCAGCAGGCCCAGTCGGCGGGTGAGCAGGACGTGCCCGATGATCGCACCGACGACGTAGGACAGCGAGGTGGAGATGTTCAGCCATTCCACCGCACGGACCGACGGGTGCTCGTTGACATCCGTCCCGGCCGGCGCCTTGAACGCCTCGTTCGACACCAGGACCAGGACGACCTTCGTCGCCACCATGACCGCGTTGATAAGCGTCGGCGTGCGCCCGTCACGCATCGCGTAGAACACCCGCAACTGCAACATCACGAGCGCGAACGGGAACAGCCCGAACGCCGACCAGGCGAGCGTCGACCCGATCAGCTGCGCGTTCGCGATGGACGCCTCGCCGTAGGCGAACAGGGTGACGCCCATCGCCGGGCCGAGCACGATCAGCCCAGCCGTCACGGGCACCAGCGCGACGGCGGACAGCCGGGCGCCGAAGGACAAGTCGTCCTTCACCGCCTCGGTGTCGTTGCGCACGGCGGCCCGGGACAGCCGCGGCATTATCGCGGTCAGCACAGAGACGACGAGGATGCCGTAGGGCATCTGGAACAGCAGATCGGCGTAGGTGAAGATGCTGAATCCGCCGTTCTCGTTGCCGATCCGCTGGATCACCGACACGCCGATCTGGCTGACCACGACATAGCCGAGCACCCAGCCCGCGAGCTGGCCGATCTCGCGCATCCGGTCCGTCTGGCCCGGGTGCGCGCGGAAGCGCCACTGCCAGGTGAATCCCGTGCGCCGCAGCGCCGGGACGAGGACCAGGGCCTGCGCGGCGATCCCGAGGGTGGTGCCGATACCGATGACCAGGATCTGCGCGTTCGTCATCGAGGACGGGTCGAGGGTCTTCGGCCCGGGCAGCGTCCAGAACACCAGGACGGTCAACATCATCACGACGTTGTTCAGCACCGGCGACCACGCGCCCGGCCCGTACACGTGCTTGATGTTGAGCACCGCCATGAACATCGCGCCGAGCCCGTAGAAGAAGATCTCCGGTAGCAGCAGCGTGGCGAAGATGCTGGTGAGTTCGCGCTGTGAACCGGCTGGGACGAACACGGCGGCGATCCACGGCGCGGCGGCCACGACGAGGATCGTCATCGCGCCCAGCGACGCCACTGCCATGGACAGCAGCCGCTGCGTGTAGGCGAGCCCGCCGTCGTCGTCCTCGGACTCGGCGTGCACGAGCAGCGGGATCAGGACACTGGAAAGCACGCCGCCGAGCAGCAGCTCGTAGATCATGTTCGGCAGGGTGTTGCCGCTGTTGTAGGCGTTGCCGACCGCGCCGGTGCCGAGCGCCGCGACGAGCATGATGCTGCGCAGGAAGCCGGTGACCCGGCTGGTCAGGCTGGCGACCGCCATCGACCGGCTGTTGGCGATCACCCCGCGGTCGCTGCTGTCGGCGACCGGCTCCTCGGTGGGGGCGGGCTCGGGTTCGACGCCGACAGCGCGCTCGTCCGCGGCCGCGTGTTCGTCGGCGGCCGGCGGGGCGGCGGCCACCTCGGCCACCTCGGCCACCTCAGCTGCCGGCCCTCGCTTGCGCTGGCGGCGACTCGGCTTGCCGACGTAGGTGGTGCGGCCCCACCGCTCCTCACGCTCGTCGCCCCAGTCGGCCGGGAACATTGTCGTCATCGGGTCGCCGCCGATGCTGAGCGCGCGGGGTTCGATCGGCTTCCCGGCCGAGTAGTGGGTCGGCGTGCTCCAGTCGTCCTCCTGCACCGTCCCCGTCATGCGGGGTCCACGCGAAATCGTGAAGCGCTCTCTGCGGAGCGATTTCGTGGGGTGCTCATGCCACTGGCTCGGGTGCGGGGATCGTTGCCTGTTCGGCCGGCGGCCGGCCGGCGGTGCCGCGGTTGCGCAC
>JAVHVB010000390.1:0-3518 GCA_032160775.1 Pseudonocardiales bacterium
GAGTTCGGTAACTTGCTGGCTGTGTCCGAGGTTGCCGCGAACGACGTGCTGGTCCGGCGCGCCCGCACGTCGGACGTCCCCGCCATGAAGGCCATCGTCGACCTCTACGCCGGCTCGGGCCGCAAGCTGCTGGCCAAGGAACTCGTCACGCTCTACGAGGACGTGCAGGACTTCCTGGTCGCCGAGCAGGACGGCGCGGTCGTCGGCTGCGGCGCACTGCACGTGCTCTGGGCCGATCTCGGCGAGGTGCGCACCCTGGCCGTCCACCCGGACCACACCAAGGGTCGCATCGGCCGGCTGCTGCTCGACGGGCTGATCGCGACGGCACGCGAACTCGGCCTGTCCCGGTTGTTCGCGCTCACGTTCCACACCGACTTCTTTGCCCGGGCCGGGTTCGTCGCGATCGACGGCGCGCCGGTCGACTCCGACACCTATGAGGAACTGCGCCGGTCCTACGACCCGGGCGTCGCCGAGTTCCTCGGCCTCGAGTACGTCAAACCGAACACTCTGGGCAACACCCGGATGCTGCTCGCCCTCTGATCGGGCGCGCCATTCCCGCGTGTCTCACTGGTCACAACCGCCCCACGCGTTAGCGTCAGCTTTACGGAGGTGGTTTCCATGGCGACACTCGACCGCATCGAACCGGCGTTCACGCCGTGGACGCCGTCCGCGGCCGGCCTCGCCCTCGAGGACGAGGAATACACCGGCAAGCACCGCAAGCCCGGCCTGCGCCGGTTGTCGATGGTCGCGATGTTCTACTCCGGCAAGCACCGCCGCCGGGACTAGCTTGCGCGACGGTAGGCGCGCACCGAGAGCGGCGCGAACACCACGACGATCCCGACCAGCCACGCGAGGCTCTTCCAGAGGTTCGCCTCCACCGGCCCGCCGATCGCGAGCGCGCGCATCGTGTCGATGACGTAGGTGACCGGCTGGTTGTTCGCGAACGCCTGCAACCAGCCCGGCATCGTCTTGATCGGGACGAACGCCGAGCTGAGGAAGGTCAGCGGGAACAGCCAGATCATGCCGAACGCCTGCACGGCCTCCTCGTCCTTGATCGCCAGCCCCGTGTACGCGGCGATGCAGGACATGCAGCCGCCGAACGCGGTCGCCAGCAGGACCATCCAGACGGCGGGCAGGAAGCCGTTCTCGAAGCGGAAGCCGACGGCGTAGCCGACCGCGACGATGATCAGGATCGTCAGGAACATCCGGCCCGTGTCGGCGACCAGCCGCCCGGCCAGCACCGCAGAGCGCGCCATCGGCATCGACCGCAGCCGATCGATGACGCCTTTCTGCAGTTCCATCGCCAGCGCGATCGCAGTGCCGAAGGTGGCGAACGCCGCGGTCTGGCCGACGATCCCGGGCATCAGGAAGTTGACGTAGCCGCCGGGCACATTCACCGGGATCGCGCCGCCGAACACGTACCGGAACATCAGCACGAACAGCACCGGCTGGATGACCGTGAACGCGATGTAGGCGGGCACCCGTACCCACACCATCAGGTTGCGCCGGGTGATGGTGAGCGTGTCGCTGACCGCCCACCGCAGCCGCAGGCCGAGCGGCGGCGGGGTGTACGTCGGCGCGCTGAGCTCGGCGGTCGTCACGATTCGTCCTTTCCCGGACGGCCCCTGCGACGGCGCCCACGGCCGGCCGGCTGCTTCTCGTCCACGTCGTCTGCGGCGTGCCCGGTGACCGCGAGGAACACGTCGTCGAGCGACGGCCGGCGGATCGTCAGCCCCTGCACCTGCACGCCGGCGGTGTCGAGGGCGCGCACCGCGGCGACGAGCGCGTCCGAGCCACCCGAACCGACGCCGACACTGACGCGGCCGGTCTCCTGGTCCACGTGCGCCTCGCCCTCGCCGACGTCAGCGATCGCCGCGACCGCGCGCGGTGCCGAGTCCGCGTCGGGCACGGAGAATTCGAGGACGTCGCCGCCGACGCGGTTCTTCAGCTCCTCGGCGGTGCCGGCCGCGATGACCAGGCCGCGATCGATCACGACGATCTCGTCGGCCAGCTCGTCCGCCTCGTCGAGGTACTGCGTGGTGAGCAGCAGCGTCGTGCCGCCGGAGACGAGATTGCGGATGACGTCCCACATGCCGATCCGGGCTCGCGGATCGAGGCCGGTGGTCGGCTCGTCCAGGAACAGGACCGTAGGCCTGCCGACCAGGCTGGCGGCGAGGTCGAGCCGCCGCTGCATCCCGCCCGAGTACGTCTTGGCTGCGCGGTCGGCAGCGTCGGCGAGGTCGAACTGGTCGAGCAGTTCGGTCGCGCGCTGCCGCGCGTCCGGCCAGGACAGGTGATAGAGCCGGCCGATGATCTCGAGATTCTCCCGGCCGGTGAGCTCCTCCTGGATCGCTGCCGACTGGCCGGCCAACCCGATCGACCGGCGTACGTCCGCAGCCCGGCGCACGACGTCGAAGCCGTTGACCGACGCGTGACCGCTGTCCGGCCGCAGCAGGGTGGTGAGGATGCGGACGGCGGTCGTCTTGCCGGCACCGTTCGGTCCGAGCAGACCGAGCACGGTGCCGGCCGGCACTGCGAGGTCGATGCCGCGCAAGGCGTGCACCGACCCGAATGCCTTGGTGACGCCCTCGACGAAGATCGCCGGCTGCCCGCTCGCTACCACCCGGTCAACGTATCGCGCAGGGGTGACCGGAATTTCTGCGGTTGTCAGTCGGCCAGCGACTCGAGCGGTTCGTCCTCGCCGACGACGAGGTCGTCGGCGCTGCCGCCGTTTCGCAGCGTGTACACCAGTCCGGCGAGGTCGTCGGGGAGCACCAGCACCTCGCGCGCCTTCGACCCCTCGGACGGCCCGACGATGCCGCGCGACTCCATCAGGTCCATCAGCCGGCCGGCCTTGGCGAACCCGACCCGCAGCTTTCGCTGCAGCATCGAGGTAGAGCCGAACTGGGTGGACACGACGAGTTCGACGGCGGACAGGAACAGCTCGAGGTCGTCGCCGACGTCCGCGTCGATCTCCTTGCGTGCGGCCTGCGGCGCGGTGACATCCTCGCGGTAGTTCGGCTGTAGCTGCTTCTTGCAGTGGTCCACGATCGAGTGGACCTCCGCGTCGGTGACGAATGCACCCTGCATGCGCGCGGCCTTGGACGCGCCCATGGGCAGGAACAGCGCGTCGCCCTTGCCGAGCAGCTTCTCCGCGCCGGGCTGGTCCAGGATGACCCTGGAGTCGGCGAGCGAGGCCGTCTTGAACGCGAGCCGGGACGGCACGTTCGCCTTGATCAGCCCGGTGACGACGTCCACCGACGGTCGCTGCGTCGCGATCACCAGGTGGATGCCGGCGGCGCGGGCAAGTTGGGTGATGCGCACGACCGCGTCCTCGACGTCGCGCGGCGCGACCATCATCAGGTCGGCGAGCTCGTCGACGATGACGAGCAGGTACGGGTACGGCGTGAAGGTGCGGTCGTCGCCGGGTGCCAGCGTCATCTTGCCGGCCCGCAGCTTCGCGTTGAAGTCGTCGATGTGCCGGACGCCCGCGGCTTCCATGTCGTCGTAGCGCATGT
>JAVHVB010000391.1:0-7547 GCA_032160775.1 Pseudonocardiales bacterium
GTCAAGCCGGTCGTCCAGCCGGACGGTCACGAAACCGTGCTTGATGGTGAATGCGGATACCCGACCCACCTCCAACTCGCCCTGCTGGTCGAGTCCGAGAGTGTGCGCGGTCATGAACAGATGCGTCGTGTAGCGGGTCGCCTTGGGCCGTTCCAAGCGACCGAGGGCGTCCTCAACCGCGTGCTGGTCGAGGCTGAGTTCCTCGGCGAGCTGGCACACGGTGTCGTGGTCGGGACGCACGAGGTCCGCCCATACCAAACAGTCTGGTTCGGCGAGGTAGTCGGAGACCTGCGCGAACGGGAAATTCTCGGCTTCGAGGGTGCCGTTGCGCCAGACCCGCGTCCGGATCGTTTCGTCAGCCATGGATCAAGTGTCGCGCGGCGCTCGTGCTAGCCGCTGCAACCCGCGTAGGTTTCACCCTGTGGGATGGAAAGCCACCCAGTTGCCGGATCTCAGTGGCCGAACCGCCGTTGTTACCGGCGCGAACTCGGGCATCGGGTTTCACGCTGCCAAGGCGCTCGCCGCGCACGGGTCGCGGGTCGTGCTGGCGTGCCGCAACGTCCAGTCGGGCGAGGCGGCCGCTGCCGCGATCGGCGCCGGCGACGCCGTCCGGGTGGCGCAACTCGATCTCGCATCGGCCGCATCGGTGCGCGCGTTCGCCGAGTCGTGGAGTGGTCCGCTCGACCTTTTGATCAACAACGCCGGGGTCATGTGGCCGCCGAAACTGTCCTTCACCGAGGACGGCTTCGAGAAGCAGTTCGGCACGAACCATCTTGGGCATTTCGTACTCACCGGGCTGCTGCTGCCCTCGCTCGCGGCGTCGGGGTCCGGGCGGGTGGTCACCGTCGCGTCCGTCGCGCACTTCGGCGGCACCGAGGCGGTACTCGACGGCAACGTCGGCGAGGGGTACCACCCGCAGCGGACCTACCAGAACTCGAAACTGGCCAACCTGCTGTTCGCGCTGGAGCTCCACCGCGAACTGACCGCGCACGGGCTGCCGGTGACCTCTACCGCCGCCCATCCCGGCGTGTCGGCGACCGGGCTGTTCAGTGACAAGGAGGGACTGGGCGCCAGCCCGTTCCTGCGGGTGGCCGCTTCGGCGCTGACCAAGGTGTTCACCCAGTCGGCGAAGGCCGGCGCCCGGGCCACGCTGTACGCGGCGACCGAGGCGGAGCCGGGCAGCTACACCGGACCGCAACGGTTCGGCGAGACGCGCGGGCCGATCGGCCCGGCCCGGCTGTCGTCGTATGCGCAGGACGAGAAGCTCGCCCGCCGGCTCTGGCAGGTGAGCGAGGAGATGACCGGCCTGCGCTACGACTGGTCCTGACTTTGCAGCTGTGACGTTCTCTGCGGCGCGTCCGGAGCAGCGCTGACAGATGGAAAGTCGTGAGGTTCGTAGACTTCCTCCGTGGAGACTGACCTCGTCCTGGTTGTCGACTACGGGGCGCAGTACGCGCAGTTGATCGCCCGGCGGGTCCGCGAGGCGCACGTGTACTCCGAGATCGTCCCGTCATCGACGCCGGTCGCCGAGCTGCTGGCCCAGAACCCGAAGGCGATCATCCTGTCCGGCGGTCCGTCGTCGGTGTACGCCGAGGGTGCGCCGCAGACCGACGCCGCGTTGTTCGCGGCGGGCGTGCCGGTGTTCGGTATCTGCTACGGCTTCCAGGCGATGACACAGGCGCTGGCCGGCGAGGTCGCGCACACCGGCGGCTCGGAGTTCGGCCGCACATCGCTCACCGTCGTCGACCCGGGCGTGCTGCTGCGCGGCCTGCCCGCGGCGCAGCAGGTGTGGATGAGCCACGGGGACGCGGTGACAGCGGCGCCGCCCGGCTTCACCGTGACCGCGGCATCGGCCGGCGCGCCGATCGCCGCGTTCGAGGACGTGTCGCGCGGGCTGGCCGGTGTCCAGTTCCACCCCGAGGTGCTGCACACCGAGCACGGCCAGCAGATCCTGCGGCACTTCCTCTACGACATCGCCGGCTGCCGTCCGTCGTGGACCGAGGCGAACATCATCGACGAACAGGTCGAGGCCATCCGCGCGCAGGTCGGTGGCAAGCAGGTGATCTGCGCGCTGTCCGGCGGTGTCGACTCTGCGGTCGCCGCGGCGCTCGTGCAGCGCGCCATCGGTAACCAGCTGACCTGCGTGTTCGTCGACCACGGCCTGCTCCGGGCCGGCGAGGCCGAACAGGTCGAGCGGGACTTCGTGGCCGTGACCGGGGTCCGGCTGAAGGTCGTGGACGCGACGGCGCAGTTCCTCGCCGCACTCGCCGGCGTCAGCGATCCGGAGGAGAAGCGGAAGATCATCGGCCGGGAGTTCATCCGCGTCTTCGAAGCGGCCGCGCGCGAAGTCGTCGAGGCGGGGGAGTCGGTCGAGTTCCTGGTGCAGGGCACGCTCTACCCGGACGTCGTCGAGTCCGGTGGCGGTACCGGCACCGCGAACATCAAGTCGCATCACAATGTGGGCGGGTTGCCCGACGACCTCCAGTTCGCGCTCGTCGAACCGCTGCGCACCCTGTTCAAGGACGAGGTGCGCCGGGTCGGTGAGCAGCTCGGCCTGCCCCCCGCCATGGTGTGGCGGCAGCCGTTCCCCGGACCCGGCCTGGGCATCCGCATCGTCGGTGAGGTGACCGCCGAGCGCCTTGAGATCCTGCGCCGCGCGGACTCGATCGCGCGCGCCGAGCTGTCCGCCGCCGGCTTGGACCGGGAGATCTGGCAGTGCCCGGTCGTGCTGCTCGCCGACGTCCGCTCGGTCGGGGTCCAGGGCGACGGGCGCACCTACGGTCACCCGGTGGTGCTGCGGCCGGTGTCGAGCGAGGACGCGATGACCGCCGACTGGACCCGGGTGCCCTATGACGTGCTGGAGCGGATCTCGACCCGCATCACGAACGAGGTGCGCGAGGTGAACCGTGTCGTCGTGGACATCACGTCCAAGCCGCCCGGCACCATCGAGTGGGAGTAGCCCAACACCAGTTGCGGCGCGTCGACGAGCCCGGGCTAGGCGAAGATCTTTCGGACGTGCTCGTTGAACGCGCGCATCTGCTCGACGGGCCCGATCTCGATGAAGACGCAGGGTTCATCAGTGGTGCCGGTGTGTCCAGCGGGCCAGTGATAGACCTCGCCGGCGCGCGCCGTCTCGGTCGAACCGTCCGCGTGCACGATGTCGATCGAACCTTGGAGCACGATCCCCCAGTGCGGGCTGGGACAGCGATCGCCCGGCAGACCGCGCAGCAGCGGACCCATGTCCGCGCCGGCCGGAACACTCACATGGCGGATCGCGAAATCTCCGAGTTCCTGGTACCGGGTCTGCAGGTCGCCTGCGTCGATCTCGACCGGCATCGCGTCTACGTGTGTGGCCATGGTGATCTCCTCTGAGCAGTGCGCAGTGCGGACAACTGATGGGCGAGAGCATCGGTGTCACAATGCGACAGTGACCGGCCTGGGAGCGGCCCGATCGGCGGCGATGCTCGGCGCGTGGCCGGAGGCGCTGGCCGCGCTCCCGGCCGACGAGCACGGTCTCGAAGTCGTCGAGATCCGAGCGATGGCACGTTATGCGCTCGAGGGTCTGGAAGCGTGTGTCGGCGAATGGGAGCGACTGCACGCCCGGTGCGCGGCGACCGGCGACCGGCTCGGTGCCGCGCGAGCTGCGGTGATGATCGCCCTGTTCCTGCTCGTCGACAGCGGGCTGATGGCGCCGGTCCGAGGATGGCTCGCCCGCGCGGAGCGCGCTCTCGACGGCCAGCCCGTGGGGCCGGTGCACGCGATGATCGCGATGATCCGCGGCTACGAACGATTTCTGTGTGGCGATCAGGCAGCGGCGCGGACCTTTTCGGCCGAGGCCGTCCGACTGGGGGACCTCTACGACGCCGCCGGTGCGTCGGTGATCGGTCAGGTGTGTCAGGCGCGCCTGTTGGTGGCCGACGGCCGCGTGGCCGAGGGGCTGACCGCGCTGGACGAGGCCGGTGCGCGCCTGATGTCGGGGACGCTCGATGCCTTGCCGGTCGGCATGATGCTGTGCGAGATCGTCTGCACGGCGCAGAGCCTCGCGATGCACGAACTCGCGCGCGAATGGACCGACGTCATGGACCGCTGGGGGCAGGGGTCAGCCGTCGGTGGGATCTCCGGCAGATGCCGAGTTCACCGCGCTGAGCTGCTTCGGATCAGCGGGCCGGGCGACGCGGCCGAGGCAGAGGCGCAGGCGGCCTGCGCTGAGCTGCGCCCGTGGATGCGTCGCGAGTACGGCTGGCCGCTGGTCGAACTCGGCAACATTCGCCTTCGCCGCGGCGATCTGCAGGGGGCAGAGGAAGCCTTCACCTCCGCGCATGACCTCTCCTGGTCCGCCCAGCCCGGCATGGCATTGCTGCGGCTGGCGCAGGGCGACATCCAGGCGGCCGCCGCGCTCATCGCCGACGCGATCGACCATCCCGTTGATCTGCCCTGGAAGGAACGCCCGCCCTCGGGTGATCTGCAACGGGCTCCGCTGCTGGACGCACAGTCGCAGATCGCAGCAGCGGCAGCCGATGAACCGATGTGTGCTGCGGCGGCGGCAGAGTTGGTACGCATCGCCGCGGCGTACCCGAGTCGCGGGCTTGCCGCGATGTCCTTGCTCGCGCAGGCCCGCGCCGCCCTGCTCGGATCGGACGTGGCCGAGGCACACCGGCTTGCCCTCGACGCGGCACAGGAGTGGGCCGCACTGGGTGCTCCGTACGAGGGTGCGGCCGCCCGGCTCGTCGCTGGTGATGCTCGCGCTGCCACGGGAGACGTCGAGGGCGCTCACGAACAATGGAAGGCTGCGGAGCGCGCGTTCGCGGCATACGGCGCGGCTGGTTGCGTCGCGCAGCTGCGGGCGCGTCTCGGGAAGGCCCGCCCGGATCATGTCCCGTCGACGATGCAGGCGACATTTCGCCGCGACGGAGCGATCCGACTGGTGCGTTTCGCAAACGCGGAGTTCGCCGTGGCAGACCTCGTCGGCTTCCGCTACCTCGAGCAGTTGGTGCGTCAGCCCGGTGTGGAAGTCGCTGCCGTCGACCTGGTCGCCACCGAACATGGGGTCGCGGTCACTGCCGAGAGCGGTCTGCCGGCTCTGGACGACCAGGCACGGCAGTCCTATCGACGGCGGCTCGCGGAGGTCGATGAGGACATCGCGGAGGCAGCTGCAATGAACGACCTGGGACGGAAGGCGCTCGCGGAACGCGATCGCGCGTTCCTGGTCGCGGAACTTGCTAGAGCGGCCGGCCTCAGCGGTCGCATTCGTGCGACCGGCGGCTCGGCCGACCGGGCGCGCACGAGCGTGTACCGGGCCCTTCGTTACGCGATCGACCGCCTCGCAGACGTCAACCCGCCGCTCGGTGAACACTTGCGGCGCGGCGTCCGAACGGGAACGTGGTGCAGCTACGTGCCTGATCCGCTCGCTCCTCTCATCTGGCATACGACGCAAGGCCGCTGACGCAGGTCTGCCGGCCGGTAGCCGCACGCCTGCGCGCGGCTGCCTCCGCTGCGCAAGCACTCGAGCGCGGCGCCGGATCTGCTGGCGCGAGGCAGACTAGAACGTGTTCTACTATTTGCTATGACGAAGGGCGCTTCTCTCACGCGCGTGTCGTTCGCCTACGTCGTGGCGTTCGCCGTCGCTGCGGTCTGGCTCGCCTGGGGTCCCGAGACGCGCTGGCTGTGGCTCGACACGCTGATCGCCGACGTCCTCGCGACGATCGTGATCTTCGGATTCAGCCGCGCGTATCGCAACTCGAGCTTCTACGACGCCTACTGGAGCGTCGTTCCCCCGGCGATCGCCGTCTTCTGGTGGTCGTCGAGTGACGTCCCTGCGAACGACCCGCGCGCGTGGCTGGTGGTCGGCGTCATGATGCTGTGGGCGGTCCGGCTCACCGGCAACTGGGTCTACGGCTGGCCGGGACTGCATCACGAGGACTGGCGCTATCCGATGCTGCGCGAGAAGGCCGGCCGTTACGAGTTGATCGTGGACTTCTTCGCGATCCACCTCTTCCCGACCTTGCAGGTCTTCCTCGGCACGGTGCCGGTGTACGTCGTCCTCGCCGCATCCGGGGACGACGTCGGCTGGCTCGACGTGGTCGCCACGCTGGTCGGCGTCGGCGCAGTTGTGCTCGAGTTCGTCGCGGACCACCAGCTGCACCGCTTCGTCAAGCAGCGCCGGTCAGGTCAGGTCATGGACCACGGCGTGTGGTCGTGGTCGCGGCACCCGAACTATTTCGGCGAGATCAGCTTCTGGTTCTCGCTCGCCCTGTTCGGGATCGCGGCATCGCCGGACGACGCATGGTGGCTCTTCGCGGGCAGCGTCGCCATGGTGGCGATGTTCCTCGGCGCGAGCATCCCGATGATGGAGAAGCGCAGCCTCGAGCGCCGGCCGACATACCAGGACGTCATCGATAGTGTGTCGATCCTCGTACCGCGTCCCCCGCGGTTGCATCGACCGCGGCTGGGCGCCGCATGACGCGAGCCCGCGTCGTCGTCGCCGGTCTCGGCGACACCGGGCTGCTCACCGCGATCCATCTCGCCCCACACGCCGATGTCGCCGGCATCTCCGCCAAGCCCGGCCTGGTCAGCGGGCAGGAGCTGGGTGTCCGGCTGACCCGCCCGGACGACTGGACCGAGCGCTACTGGGTGTCGTTCGACCGTTACCGGCGCCTCGACCGGGTCCGCACCGTCCATGGCGTGCTCACCGGCGCCGATCTGGCAGCGCGTGAGATCACGGTCGAGCTGGCCGACGGCAGCGCCGCGATCGAGCCGTACGACGTGTTGATCATCGCCACCGGCGTGAGCAACGGGTTCTGGCGCCGGCCCGGCCTGGAGCTGCCGGCAGACGTCCAGGCCGGCCTGCATGCGGCGCACGACCGGCTCGCGGCAGCGGAGTCCGTCGCCGTGATCGGCGGCGGGGCGGCCGCAGTCAGTGCCGCCGGCAACGCGGCGCTGGCCTGGCCGGACAAGCGCGTCGATCTGTACTTCCCGGGCGCCGCAGCCCTGTCGCAACACCATCCGCGGGTTTGGCGAATCGTGCGCCGGATGCTCGAGGAGCGAACGGTCGGCGTGCACCCTGGGCACCGCGCAGTCCTCCCACCGTTGCTCGATCGCATCACCGACGGTCCGGTCGAATGGAGCACGGGCCAGCCGGCGGCGACGGCCGACGCGGTGGTCTGGGCTGTGGGCAAGGTGGCGCCCAACACGAGTTGGCTGCCCGCCGAGCTGCTCGACGACGACGGGTTCGTCCGGGTGGACGACCATTTGCGAACGCCCGGCCATCCCGAGGTGTTCGCGATCGGCGACGTCGCCGCGACGGACGCGTTACGGTCGTCGGCCCGCAACCGCGCCGACCGGCTGCTCGCCCGCAATGTGCGAGCCCAGCTGGGCGGCCGCCCGCTCAGTGTCTACAAGCCGCCGGGCCGGCGGTGGGGATCGGTCCTCGGCGTTCAGCCGAACGGTCTCGAGGTCTTCGCCCCCTCGGGTCAACGGTTCCGATTCCCGTCCTGGTCGATCGAGACGCTGCTGTGGCCGCTGATCGTGCGGCGCGGCATCTATCGCGG
>JAVHVB010000392.1:0-3030 GCA_032160775.1 Pseudonocardiales bacterium
GGTGAGGTCATCGAGCGGATCAACGTCGACCTGCGCGACGGCGGGATCAAGGCTTCGGTGACCGGTCGTCCGAAGCACTACTACTCGATCTACCAGAAGATGATCGTCCGGGGGCGCGAGTTCACCGACATCTACGACCTGGTCGGCATCCGGGTACTTGTCGAGTCCGAGCGCGACTGCTACGCCACCCTGGGCGTCATCCACGCGAACTGGCAGCCAGTCCCGGGCCGGTTCAAGGATTACATCGCGATGCCGAAGTTCAACATGTACCAGTCGCTGCACACGACGGTGATCGGTCCGGGCGGCAAGCCCGTCGAGCTGCAGATCCGCACTCACGCGATGCACCGCACGGCTGATTTCGGCATCGCGGCGCACTGGAAGTACAAGGAGCGCAAGGACGTCGCGGTCGCCGGCCCGGCCGGCATGTCCGAAGAGATGGGCTGGCTGCGCCAGCTGCTCGACTGGCAGCGCGAGGCGCAGGAGCCGGAGGAGTTCCTCGACTCGCTGCGCTACGACCTCGGCGCCAGCGAGGTCTACGTCTTCACTCCGAAGGGCGACGTGCTCGGACTGCCCAGTGGCTCGACGCCCGTCGACTTCGCGTACGCGGTGCACACCGAGGTCGGGCACCGTTGCATCGGCGCCCGCGTCAACGGCAAGCTGGTCGCCCTCGAGAGCGCGCTGGACAACGGCGACACCGTCGAGGTGTTCACCTCCAAGGCCGAGGGTGCCGGGCCCTCGCGCGACTGGCTGGAGTTCGTCAAGTCACCGCGCGCGCGGACCAAGATCCGGCAATGGTTCGCCCGCGAGCGGCGCGAGGACGCCATCGACGCCGGCAAGACGGCGCTGTCCAAGGCGATGCGCAAGGCCTCGCTGCCGATCCAGCGTCTGCTGGGCGGCGATCAGCTGCTCACCCTCGCCCACGACATGCACTACGCGGATATCTCGGCCCTCTACGCCGCGATCGGCGAGAGCCACGTGTCCGCGCAGGGTGTGGTCCAGAAGCTCGTCGTCCAGCTCGGCGGAGCCGAAGGCGCGGTCGAGGACATCGCCGAGGCCACGGTGCCGACGACGATCGAGGCTTCGCCGATCACCGCGCCGCGCTCGGCCGACTCCGGAGTGCGGGTCAGGGGCGTCACCGACGTCCACACCAAGCTCGCCCGGTGCTGCACCCCGGTGCCCGGCGACGAGATCCTCGGCTTCGTCACACGCGGGGGAGCGGTGTCGATCCACCGCACCACCTGCACGAACGCCGCCGCGCTGCAAGAACAGCCTGAGCGTCTGGTCGACGTCGAGTGGGCGCCGTCGGTCGGCACCACGTTCGTGGTCTCCATCCAGGTCGAGGCGCTCGATCGGCACGGGCTGCTCTCGGACGTCACGCGCGTGCTCTCCGACGACCGGGTGAGCATCCTGTCGGCCAACGTGACCACGAATCGTGACCGCGTGGCCGTCAGTCGGTTCACCTTCGAGATGGCCGAGGCGAAGCACCTCAAGCACCTGCTGAAGGCGATCAAGGGCATCGAGGGCGTGTACGACGCCCACCGGGTCCAGGTCGGCAGCTGAGCGTCAGTTCGCGACGGTCACCTTCGTCAGTGTCATCGGCAGCTTGGGCTTGCCGTCGTTGGCCGGTGTAGAGCCCTTGGCCGCCACCTTGTCGACGACGGACAGGCCCTTGCTGACCTTGCCGAAGATCGTGTACTGCGGGCCGAGCGTGGAGTCCTTGTAGACGATGAAGAACTGGCTGCCATTGGTGTTCGGCCCGGCGTTGGCCATCGCGAGCACGCCGCGGGTGTACTTCTCCTTGCCGGTCAGCTCGTCCTGGAACGAGTAACCCGGCCCGCCCGAACCCGTGCCCGAGGGGTCCCCGCACTGCAGCACGGACAGGCTCCCGCCCGTCAGGCGGTGGCAGGACGTCGCGTCGAAGTACTTCTGCCGGGCGAGGGACACGAAGCTCTCGACCGCGCACGGGGCGGCGGCGCGGTTCAAGGTGAAGGTCATGGCCCCCTGGGAGGACTGCACCGAGACATCGACGGTGCCCTTCTTCGGCGGCGTGGTGGTCGGCGGCACGCTGGCCCTCTTCGCCGCGGTCCCGCTCTTCTTCCAGTCGCACGGGTAGGCGGCGACCGCAGCGGTGGACGACGACGACGCCGCCGGTGTCGACGGTGAAGCGGTGCTGATCTTCGTCCCGGTGCCGCCCGCGGCGGTCGGTTTCTTGTCCTCGCTCCCGGTCGCCACCACGAAGCCGATCACGATTCCGATGACGATCAGGGTGCCGACCACGGACGCGATGAGGGCGTAGCGCTTGCGCCGCATCTCCCGCTGCGAGCGGCGCTGCAGCTGACGTTGCAGGCGGCGACGTTCGGCCTCGCGGCGTTGCTTGCTCGTGGGCACCCCGGGTCAGCCGATGCTCGTGAGATCGACGACGAAGACCAGCGTGGAGTTGGCCGGGATCGGGCCGTTGGCCTGGGCGCCGTAGCCCAGTGACGCCGGCAGGATCATGAGGCGTCGGCCTCCGACGCGCATCGGCGCGACCTTGCCAGCGCCGCCGATTCCCTGGGTGAACCCGGGAACGACCCCGGAGAGGGAGAACTGGACCGGCTTGCCGCCCTTGCTCCACGACGAGTCGAACAGGGTCCCGTTCTTGTACAGAACGCCGGTGTACTGGACGCTCACCGTCGAGGCCGGCGTCGCCGCCCTGCCCTTGCCGACGACGAGATCCTGGCACTCGAGGGTGGTGGGCGCACCGGCTGCCTTCGCCGACACCTTCGGCGCCTTCTTGAGATTGGTGGCCTGACCGACCGTCACGCCCTTGTAGGAGGCCGTGCCGCCCGTGGGCGGCTTCGCGCAGGCCGCCGTCGGAACCGAGACCGGCGCGGCGGCGCTCGTGCTGGTGCTCGGGCTCGCCGCGGCGGAGGTGGTGGCGGCCGGTGTCGGCTTGGCCCCGCCGGCGTTGTTGTTCTTCTTGCCCGATCCGCTGGTGCTGACGACGATCACGATCACCACCGCCGCGATGATCACGAGGGTTCCGACGAT
>JAVHVB010000393.1:0-4342 GCA_032160775.1 Pseudonocardiales bacterium
CCGCCGGCGGGTGGTCGCCGGCGATCTCGATGCTCTGCGCGCGGATGTCCTCGGCGGCCGGCGCGTACGCGCGCACATACGTCGCGACGGGCAGGGCGGGCTCGTCCGACCTGGTCTCGAGCCAGTCAGCCATCCCCTCCTTGCTGCCGACGAGGTGGCCGAGCAGCGTGCGGAGCGTCCAGCCGGGCAGGGCGGACGGCTGCTCGAATGCGGCGTCCGGCAGATCGGCCAGCCAGTCGGCCAGGGCCCCGCACTGTGCGGCGTAGGAGTCGAAGTGGTCGCTGAGCCCCGTCATTGCTCGAAGCGGGACGGCAGCCGGCGCGACCAGGCGTCGCGCAGCTCGCGCAGCGGCAGCCGGAACTGGCCCGCCACCTCGAGTTCGCCGGACAGCAGATCGGTGTCGCCGAGCTGCCGGTACGGCAGCCCGCGCTCGGCGCAGATCCCGGTGAACCGCGCCTCCTCGGCCCGGCCGACGCTGACCAGCACCCGGCCGGCCGATTCGCTGAACAGCAGGACGAACGGATCGGCTTCCTCCGGCACCGCGATGCGCGCTCCGACATCCCTGGACAGGCAGCTCTCGACCAGCGCCTGCACCAGCCCGCCCTCGGCCAGATCGTGGGCCGACTCGATCAGCCCCTCAGCGCCGGCAGCGAGCAGCACGTCGGCGAGCAGCTGTTCGCGGGCGAAGTCCACCGCCGGCGGGCGGCCGCCGAGGAAGCCGTGCAGCCCATGCCACTCGGAGCCGCCGAACTCGTCCGCCGTGTCGCCGAGCAGGTAGATGCGCGCCCGGTCGCTGCGGAAGCTGTGCCGCACCCGCCGTCGGACGTCGTCGATCACGCCGAGGACGCCGATCACCGGCGTGGGCAGGATCGCCGTCGTCCCGGTCTGGTTGTAGAAGCTGACGTTGCCGCCGGTCACCGGTGTGCCCAGCGCACGGCAGCCGTCGGCAAGCCCGCGCACGGCCTCGGCGAACTGCCACATCACGCCGGGGTCCTCGGGCGAACCGAAGTTCAGGCAGTTGGTCACCGCGAGCGGGCGGGCGCCGGTCGTCGCGACGTTCCGGTAGGCCTCGGCCAGGGCCAGCTGGGTGCCCGCGTAGGGGTCGAGCCGGGTGTACCGGCCGTTGCCGTCGACCGAGACGGCAACTCCCCGGGAGGTCGTCTCGGCCAGCCGGATCATCCCGGCGTCCTCGGGCTGCGCGAGCACGGTGTTACCCATGACGTAGCGGTCGTACTGGTCGGTGACCCACGACTTGTCCGCCAGGTTCGGTGTCGCGATCAGTCGCAGCAGCAGGTTGCGCAACTCGTCACCGTTGCGCGGTCGGGGCAGCCCGCTGCCGTCGACCTCGACGACGGCGTCCTGGTCGAGGGGCCGTTCGATCGGCCGCTCGTAGATCGGGCCCTCGTCGGCGGCGGTGCGCGGCGGCAGGTCGACGATGAGCTCGCCGTGCCAGGTCATCCTGAGGCGCCCGCCACGCTCCTTCTCCTGTGTCGACGGCGCGGTCACCTTGCCGATGACGGTCGCGGTCACGTCCCACTTCCCACACACGGCCAGGAACTCGTCCAGCCGGTCCGGCGCCACCACCGCCATCATGCGTTCCTGCGATTCGCTCATCAGGATCTCTTCGGGCACGAGCGTCGGGTCGCGCAGCGGTGCGAGATCGAGCTCGACGTCCATCCCGCCCGTTCCCGCCGCGGCCAGTTCTGTCGTCGCGCAGGACAGCCCCGCCGCGCCGAGATCCTGGATGCCGACGACCAGATCGGCGGCGAAGATCTCCAGGCAGCACTCGATGAGCACCTTCTCGGCGAACGGGTCGCCGACCTGCACGCTCGGCCGCTTCGTCACGCCCTCGCTGTCGAAGGTCGCCGATGCGAGGACCGACGCGCCGCCGATGCCGTCGCCGCCGGTGCGCGCACCGAACAGGACGACGAGATTGCCCGGGCCGTCGGCCTTGGCGAGCTTGATGCCGTCGGCGCGCAGCACCCCGACGCACAGCGCGTTGACCAGCGGGTTGCCGAGGTAGCTCTCGTCGAAGTACACCTCGCCGCCGATGTTGGGCAGGCCGAGGCAGTTGCCGTAGCCGCCGACGCCCGCCACGACGCCGGGCAGCACGCGCTGGGTGTCCGGGGCGGTGAGCGGGCCGAAGCGCAAGCTGTCGAGCACCGCGACCGGGCGCGCGCCCATGGTGAGGATGTCCCGCACGATGCCGCCGACGCCCGTCGCCGCGCCCTGATACGGCTCGACGTAGGACGGGTGGTTGTGCGATTCGATCTTGAAGGTGACCGCCCAGCCGTCGCCGACGTCGACCACCCCGGCGTTCTCGCCCATCCCGACGAGCAGCACTGATTTCCCAGCGGCATCCGTCGGCATCTTCTCGCCGAACTGCCGCAGGTGCACCTTGGACGACTTGTACGAGCAGTGCTCGCTCCACATGACCGAGTAGATCGCCAGCTCGGAACTCGTCGGCCGCCGGCCGAGGATCTCGCGCACCCGGGCGTACTCGTCCTCGGCCAGACCGAGCTCCTTGTACGGCTGTGGCTCGTCCGGGGTCTGCGCGGCGCGCTCAACGGTGTCCAGAGTCACGGCGCCACCCTCCGCGGACCCTGTTGGCCCGCGAAGCGGAGGGGAGCGTCTACTCCGGTCATTGTGCGACTGCGCCGAGGATCGCCTGGAAGAAGCCGAGCCCGTCGGTGCCGGGCCCGGTGAGTGCCTCGACGGCATGCTCCGGGTGCGGCATCAGCCCGACGACGTTGCCCGCCTCGTTGCAGATACCGGCGATGTCCCGGTAGCTGCCGTTCGGATTGTCGACGGCATAGCGCACGACGACCCGGCCCTCCGCCTCGAGCATGTCGAGGGTGCGCTTATCGGCGACGTAGCCGCCTTCGCCGTTCTTGATCGGGATGACGATCTCCTGGCCGGGCCGGTAGCCCGCCGTCCACGGCGTCTGCGTGTTCGACACCCGCAGGACCTGGTCACGGCAGACGAACTTGCGGTGGTCGTTGCGGATCAGCGCACCGGGCAACAGGTGAGCCTCGCAGAGGACCTGGAAGCCGTTGCAGATGCCGAGCACGGGCAGCCCGTCCTTCGCGGCGGCCACGATCGACTCCATCACCGGCGCGAACCGGGCGATCGCTCCGCAACGGAGGTAATCGCCGTAGGAGAACCCGCCGGGCAGGATCACCGCGTCGACGTCCTGCAGCGAGGTATCCGCATGCCACAGCGACACCGCCTCGCCGCCGGCCACCCGCACGGCGCGCGCGGCATCCCGGTCGTCCAGACTGCCGGGGAAGGTGACGACTCCTACACGCATCGCGGCCTAATCTAGTCGAGCCAGCCGAGGCGATCAGCCGCGGCGGATCGAGAAGTTCTCGATGACCGGGTTGGCGAGCAGCGTGTCCGCAAGACGGCTGAGCGTGTCGTCGTCGACCGCGTCGTCGACGTCGAGTTCGAAGTGCTTGCCCTGACGCACGTCGAGGACGCCGTCGATACCGAGCCGGCCCAGCGCGCCGACGATCGCCTGTCCCTGCGGGTCGAGGATCTCCGGCTTCAGCACGACGTCGACGACCACCCGGGCCAAGGCTCCTCCTCCTGCTGGCGCAGAAGCACACCCTACTGGGCGCGAAGGAGGGAACCGGTCGACTGCCCCTTGGGGTGGGATCAGTGCCAACGACCGCGGATCGCGATTTACTTTCCGGTCAATCGTGATCGCAGGGAGTCTCCATGACCAACATCAAGGTAACCGAGGCCGGCGTCATCCCGGAGAATTACGCGCACACCGGGGACGCCACGCTCTACGACAACGAGGCGGCGCTGATCGTTGCCACGGTGGCCAACGAAGGAGGGCACACCGGCCAGTTCAAGGTGCTGTTGAAGCTGGACGGTCAGCACGTGCACGAGGAGTGGATCAATGACCTGTCCGCCAACGCCCACCACACGGTGACCTTTGCCATCCATCCGCACGCCGGGCAGCACCACCTCATGGTTGTCGCGGACACCACGAGTCACGTCCAGGAGACCGAGGAGTACTTCGACAACGTGGCCGAGGTGCCCTTCGATGTGCACGTCAGGCACGTAGATTTCGACGACTCGGATGGAACGGTCGTCACCGGCCACGTGACGGACAAGCAGTATGAGAAGGCGGGCTGGAAACGCGCGACGGTCAACGTCCAGGTGTGGGACTTCTTGAACAATCCGCTCGAGGACTACGACGTCATGATCGTCCCGGAAGGCGAGTCAGGCTGGCTGCAGCCCGAGCAGCAGATGACGCGGGGCGCAGCACGCTTTCCGCACGTGCTCGTGCATCCGAGCGGAGCGATCCACGTCCTGTGCCAGGCACGGGACG
>JAVHVB010000394.1:0-4504 GCA_032160775.1 Pseudonocardiales bacterium
ACGAGTTCTCGCGCAACGGACGCCGCTCGGGGCTGACGTTCGCGCCCGAGGGCGGCTCCGAACGGCTGCGCCGCGTGATCAACAAGATGGTGTCGAAGGACGACCTCATCCGTACGGTCTCCGCTGCCTACGCCCAGGGCTGGCGTCAGGTGAAGCTGTACTTCATGTGCGGCCTGCCGACCGAGACTGACGAGGACGTCCTCGAGATCGCGGACATGGCTCACGACGTCATCCGCGCCGGGCGCGAGGCCGCCGGCCACAAGGACATCCGCTGCACCGTGTCGATCGGCGGCTTCGTCCCGAAGCCGCATACCCCGTTCCAGTGGGCCGCGCAGGCGGCGCCCGAGGTCATCGACGAGCGGCTGCGCAAGCTGCGCGCGGCCATCAACGCGAACAAGGCACTCGGCCGCAACGTCGGCATGCGCTATCACGACGGCGAGCCGTCGCTGGTCGAAGGACTGCTGTCCCGCGGCGACCGCCGGGTCGGCGCGGTCATCGAGGGCGTGTGGCGCGCCGGTGGCCGGTTCGACGGCTGGACCGAGCACTTCTCGTTCGCGCGCTGGATGAGTGCTGCCGAGGCGGCCGGAATCGACGTCGCCTGGTACACCACCCGCGAGCGGGACGGCGACGAGGTGCTTCCGTGGGACCACCTCGACTCCGGGCTGGACAAGCAGTGGTTGTGGGACGACTGGCAGGACGCGCTCGCCGAGTTCGAGCAGGACGACTGCCGGTGGACGCCGTGCTTCGACTGCGGCGTGTGCTCGAACCTGGGCACCGACATCCAGGTCGGTCCGACCGGCCGATCGCTCGCTCCGCTCGACGGCCGATCGCTGCTGCCATTCGTCAACAAGGTCTGATGTCCCAGCCGCCGTCGGCGCACGTGGCGGTCCCCAACCTGCTGGGCCGCGACTGCGAACTGATGGACGGGGCCGAGTGGGAGCAGGTCGGCGCGCTGTTCGCGGCGGCGACGCTCGTCGGCCCGGGCGGCGAGCTCGTCGCCGAAGGCGCTGCCGCAGTGACCAGGCTGTACGAGCGCGGCACCAGGCTGCACGCCGGTTCGCCGGGCACCCGGCACGTCACCGCGAACCCGGTGATCGAGGTGGACGGGGACACGGCGAGCGCGCGGTCGTCCTACGTCGTGTTCCAGGGCGCGCCCGGGTTCGCACTGCAACCGATCATCAGCGGCCGGTACGCGGACACGTTCACCAGGACTGACGGCAGCTGGCGATTCGCGCGCCGGCAGTTCTTCGTCGACCATGTCGGGGACCTGTCCCACCATCTGACCTACGAGGTTCCCAAGCCGTGAGTCGATTTGCCGGCAAAGTCGTCCTGGTTACCGGCGCTGCCTCCGGTATCGGCGCGGCGACGGCCACGATGTTCCGCGAAGGGGGCGCCGACGTCGTCGGCGTCGACCTCTCGGCCGCCGACGACGTCATTGCCGGCGATGTCACCGACCCGGAATCCGTCCGCTCGTTCGTGGCCGAGGCCGTCAAGCGGCACGGCGGCATCGACGTCGTGGCCAATGTCGCCGGGATCGTCCGGTTCGCACACGTCGAGGACGTCACGCTGGACGACTGGCAGCAGCAGCTGGCGGTGAACCTGACCGGCCCGTTCCTCGTCAGCCAGGCCGCGCTGCCCTCGCTGGTCGAGCGGCGCGGCTGCATCGTGAACGTCGCGTCCATCGCCGGGCTGCGCGGTCAGGCCTACACCGCCGCGTACTGCGCCTCGAAGGGCGGGCTGGTCATGCTCACCAAGTCGATGGCGCTGGAATTCGCGACCCGCGGCGTGCGGGTGAACGCCGTGTGCCCGAGCAGCGTGCTGACCCCGATGATCCAGGGCGTGGCGCCGACGATCCCGGCCGACGCCGAGCCGAAGCTGATGGCGCGACTGATGGCGGTCAACGAGGGATGGGTGGCGCCGGAGGAGATCGCGGAGTCCATTGCGTATCTTGCGTCCCATGCGGCTCGTTCCATAACCGGGACCACACTCCTGATCGACGGTGGCACCCAGAGTTGACCGCGATACGCCGGTAGCCGGAATCCGGCGGTTCAGGCTCTAGGCACACCCGTGTGTCCGGCCTGTCGCGACCACCTGCTTCACACCGGAGGCATTGGGTGGCGAGATCCTGGTTCCTGCTACTGGCGACGGCGCTCGCCTGCACGGTGCTGGCCGCCGGCGCGTTCGGCAACCCACCGTCGGCGTCGGCCACTGTGACGTACCCGCTCGACCCATCGCGCGACCTGCCGATCCCGGACCGGGCCTACGGGTCAGCGTGCGTAAACCACCCGGCCCGTGACCGCTGCGAGACCATCTTCGTCCGGGCGCTCAACCGCGGCCGGGAGACGCTCGCAGCGCCGGCGTACGCGCTGCCCGCGCACTTCCACAGCCTGACCGGCCGGGAGCAACTGCTCGTCCTGGCCAATCTGGATCGCCGGCTCTACGGTCGCGGCTCGATCCTGGGGCTCAACGCGACGCTGAACGCGAGCGCTGAGCGCGGCGCGGCGAGCGCGGTCGACCCGGCGTTCGTCCCGGTCGGCGGTCAGAGCCTGCAGAGCGGCGCCTCGAACTGGGCCGGCGGTGTGCACGGCGCGCTGTTCGCCTACTTCGTCTGGATGTACGCCGACGGGGCACTGGGCTGGGAGCACCGGCACAACGTGCTGATGCAGTCCCCGGGCGACGTGCTGATCCTGGGCATCGGTTCCGCTGCCAGCGCGAGTGGCTATCCGTCCTGGACGGCGTTGCTCGAGTCGTTCGCGCCCAGTTCCCTCATCGACTGCGTGCCGACGGTGGTCCTGCTCTCGGCGCGCTCGGGCACCGATCCGGGCGCGACGACGCTGCGGATCCTCGGGCTGGGTTTCGTCCATGTGCGAAGGGTGACCTTCGGTGGGGTGCCGGCGGCCTTCGATCGGGAGTCCGCTGCCGCGCTGCTCGTGACGCCACCCCAGCACGCGCCGGGGAAGGTGCGCGTCCAGGTCGTGACGCGGGGCGGGACGAGCCGGCTGACCGCCGCTGCCGCGTACACGTACTGAGTGGGGGAGACTCGCGGGATGGCCCGTCGAGTCCCGGAAGGACCGCCGCCGCCGCCGGTGGTGCAGCGGATCCGTATCCGGTATGCGAAGCGCGGTCGGCTGCGCTTCACCTCGCACCGGGACTTCGCGCGCGCCTTCGAACGGGCGCTGCGTCGCGCCGAGGTGCCCATGGCGTACTCGGCCGGGTTCACCCCGCACCCGAAGATCAGCTACATCGGCGCGTCCCCCACGGGCGTTGCGAGTGAGGCCGAGTACCTGGAGATCGGCTTGGCCCGGGAGGTCGAGCTGGCCGAGTTGCAGGCCGCCCTCGACGGGGCGCTGCCGGACGGGTTGGACATCGTCGAGGTGGTGGTGGCCGGGCCGGGGACGCTCGCCGAGCGGATGGTTGCCTCGGACTGGCGGATCGAGCTTCCCGGAGTCTCGGTGGCCCAGGCCCAGGCAGCCGTCGATCAGTTCCTGGCCCGCGCCGAGGTGGCCGTCGAGCGGCTGACCAAGAGCGGCCGGCGCGATGTCGATGTGCGTGCCGCGGTGCTCGCCGCGCAGGTCTCCGACGGAGGTTCCGGCGGGGATTCCCAACCACGTGCGATACTCGACGTGGTTGTACGGCAGGTGACCCCGACCGTACGGCCCGACGACGTGGTTGCAGCTCTTGGCATCGTCGCCGGTCTCGCCCCAGCCGCACCGCCTCTCGCGGTGCGCCGGGCGCAGGGACCGCTCGACGCCCGGAACGCGATCGGTGACCCGCTGGCCGCCGATCGTGCCGCCGTGGACACGACGCCGTAGCACCAACACCGGGCCGCCTGCCGGCGGGCCGACCGAAGGCTTTGCGGGCCTCACCGAAAGGGCGATGCCCGCTCTTACCGCCTCTGTGCGGTCGCGGTTCCGCACCAGTGTGCTGGGGACGCGCCCGGAGGCCGAACGGAGTGACCCGAGCACATGCTCGAACCCGACAACCCGACAACCGATCCCACTTCCGCCGCCGAGGCCGCCGACCCGGGGCCCGAGAAAGCACCAAAAACACCGCGGGCGGTGAAGAAGGCCCCCGCGAAGAAGGCAGCGAAGGCGGCGAAGAAGGCCCCCGCGAAGGCTCCGAAGAGCGCCGCCAAGAGGTCGCCGGCCAAGGCGTCCCCGCCGGCTGACCCGAGCGCTGCCGCCTCCGGTACTGATTCCGCACCGGCGGCTGCGGCGACCGCCGGTGTCCTGTTCATGGCACCGCCCGAACAGCCGGCCCCGCCCAGGGCGCGGAAGGCGCCGGCGGCGAAGGTCGCGGACGCGCCCGATCAGGATTCGGCCGGCCCCGACGCTTCGGCGACGGGCGCACCGGCACGAAAGGCACAGAAGGCACAGAAGGCCGAGAAGGCAGAGAAGGCACAGAAGGCGCCCGCCAAGCGGGCACCGGCGAAGAAGGCGACCGCCAAGAAGGCGGCCGCGAAGACCACCGACGAACCCGCCCCGGGCGACGTGGACATCACCGC